>CAZNTU010000002.1:0-110580 GCA_964575975.1 uncultured Desulfobacteraceae bacterium | reverse complement strand
GCTCCGAAAGACGATCTTATTGCCGTTGACAAAATTCGACGCCGATTTTAGATATATGCAACATTGCCATGGTTTGCATGGCGAAATACCCGCGCAAAAGAAATGCTCGAAAGTTTCGGCGAAGTTCAAACCGGTATTGCAAGGAAAGGAGACGGAATGCAAAAGCAATTGAGCATACAATACCCGCAAAGCTTGCTGGATTCGCTTCAGACGACGCAACAATCCTTCGAGGAAGAGGCCAAAATGGCAATGGCCTCCAAGCTGTTCGAAATGAAGCGGATCTCTTCCGGTATGGCCGCCAAGATTGTCGGAATCCCTCGAGTCATGTTCCTGCTGAATCTTCATAAATTCGGAGTGCCGATGATCGACATGGACGAGGAGGAACTTTCGGCGGATATCGAAAATGCCTGAAACCGATGCGATCGTCGTCAACACTGGCCCTCTTTTGGCGTTGATCGCCGGATGGGGCGAGTTGAAGATATTGAATCGGTTGTACGCCCGTGTTGTTGTTCCATTCGAAGTGCGCGAAGAAGTATTGGCGGGGGGTTCCACTGGTTTCGGGGTTGACGTGTTCGAAGACGCCGGTTTTTTAATCAAACTTGATAGACCTGCGACAATAAAACCCTATCTAAGAAATTCTCTGGATTTGGGCGAAAGTTCCGTTATACAGACCGCCCTTGACGAAAACGTTCGGACCGTTTGCATCGACGAAGCCATCGGCAGGCGAATCGCCCGTCTGTGCGGCCTGGAACTTACCGGTTCCCTCGGGATAATGATCCGGGCCAAAAAGGAAGGCCATTCGTTTCTGTTGAGCAAAGCGATCGATCGAATGCGAGAACGGGGAATTTGGTTAAGCCAAAGAGTTGTGGATTTCGCTTTGCGGCAAGCCGGAGAACGGAAATAAGTCGCGATATATAAAGGTGCGCACGGGAGTAGGCGAGGAGCGCGGCAACGAAAGGAACGGTTGAATTTTGCCGCAAACTCCTATAATGTATTCGCTCGGATTTTTCGGAAACAGCAGCCGGGAATGAGTGGATTGATGAAAAATCAACCCGTTGCCTTCCCCTTTTTCGCCATTTTACGCCTCTGATCGAGACGGTCTGGAAATCCCGTCCCGGCTTCTTTCGGAAGCTGTAGGCCTCCGCAATCCCGATACCGATACGAAACTTTGCACAAAGGTGCTTTTGGTTCGGTAATTGCATAGGCTAAAATCCCGTCGGGTTCGGCGCCGACAAGCAGGCTGTCAAAGCCGTCTTCGGCCGTTTTACCGAAATCCCGCTACGCTTTTGTCGGAAACGGGTTTACAATATTGTCGTATCTATAAGGAGAAGTTCGTATGTGCCGTTTGTTTGCCATAACCAGCGAGGAGCCTCTGTCTCCCATGGTGGCCGTGGACGCCTTGAACGTCATGAAGGAAGGTCACGACGGGTCCGGCGTGGGATTGTTCCTGCGGGACCTATCCGGGCCCTTCGAAGACATGAAGGACGCTCCCGTGCTTTCCGGCATTTTCACGGAAAGCGGTTTGAGACGCTTGGACAGACACATGATGGACAAAGGATTCATGACCAAGTTCAAGATGTCCATAAAAGTATCCAAAACCCCTCCCCCGGGCGTGCCAAAGAGGGACATCTATCTGATCCGCGCCTACGAGCTTCCCGAGGAATGGGACAGGCTGACGCGGGAGCAAGTGTACGAGAACCTTGTTCGAACGCGCCTGGAGCTTCGTCGAATGGGCGAGGAGCTGGACGACATGATCGTTTTTTCGTTCTGGCCCGACGTGATCATGATCAAGGAGATCGGCGATCCCATGACGGTGGCGGAGCATTTGAAGCTGGACCGGAAGGACCTTCGGGCGAGGATCGTCATGGCGCAGGGACGCCAGAACACCAACTACGCCATCAATCTGTACGCGTGCCACCCGTTTTTCCTGAAGGGGTACTCCACCATGACCAACGGTGAGAACACGGCTTTCATCCCGATCAAGGAATATTTGACTTCCAGGGAATATCCGGGATACATGGGCTACAAATCCGACTCGGAGGTTTTCACGCACATCCTGCATTACACGGTCGAAAAGCTTGGCTTGGACCTGGAAACTTACAAACATGTGATCACGCCGCTGCAGGAGGAGGATCTGAAGAAGCACCCCGACGGCGACTTTTTGGGTCATTTGAAAAGAAGCTGCCGAAAGCTGATCGTCGACGGCCCCAACTGCGTGATCGGAAGTCTTCCGGACCACAGCCTGTTCATGGTCCAGGACAGGAAGAAACTAAGGCCCGGCGTCGCGGGCGGGCGGCCCGGCATGTTCGCTTTTTCGTCGGAGATTTGCGGCCTGGACGCCGCGATTCCGGACAGGGACAAAACCAAGGATTTCCAACCGATGTATCTCGACACGGCAATCGTCGGAGCGGATCGACAGGAGGTTAAAATATGTCGTCAAACACAGCCATTACCCCGTCTACACTAAGCGTCAAGGATCTTCTCTGGCAGGTCCGGTGGGACAAGGAGAAATGCACCCTGTGCGGCGGATGCACGTCCGTGTGCCCGGTCCAGGCGATCGAACTCGGCGTTTTTAGAAAGAGAATCGTCGATACGCCGCTTAACCTGGGCGAAAAACCGTCCAATATATATAAGGTGTACCACGGCATACGGCAAAGGACCGATCCGGCCTATGCATGCATCGGTTGCGGCATGTGCGGCATGGTTTGCCCCAACGACGCGATCATGCCCATGAGGGGCGACGAGATCGACAAGCAACGGTTCCATATCAACCGGGGCGGCTCTCCCCGGAACAGGGGGGGGCGTCGCAACGATCCGACCGGCATTCTTGATCAAATCAAGTTCATTCGGATTTCCATGCTCACGGACCCCGCGCTGGACGCCGGGCGCCACGAGTTCGAGCTTCGAACGCTTCTCGGTCGGGTGCTTTCTCCGGAAGACCAGCTCCATGCCTTCAGGATCAACGGCTGGATACCTCCCGTACGGGAAATCTATCCGCTGGTCATCGGCGCCATGTCGTTCGGCGCCCTGTCCCCCAACATGTGGGAGGGGCTTCAGATGGGCGTGGCGTACTTGAACGAAGAATTGAACATGCCGGTCCGCATGTGTACGGGCGAAGGCGGGTGCCCTCCCCGCCTGCTGCGCAGCCGGTTCCTGAAATACGTGATTTTGCAGATCGCCAGCGGCTACTTCGGCTGGGACGAGATCATTCACGCGATCCCGGAGATGAAGGTGGACCCGTGCGCCGTGGAGATCAAGTACGGCCAGGGGGCCAAGCCCGGAGACGGCGGACTGCTGATGTGGTACAAGGTGAACAAGCTGATCGCCGCGATCCGGGGAGTGCCGGCGGGAGTAAGCCTGCCCAGCCCGCCCACGCACCAGACCCAGTATTCCATCGAGGAATCCGTCGCGAAAATGATCCAGTCCATGTGCATGGCCTGGGGATTCCGAGTCCCGGTCTATCCGAAAATCTCGGGCTCCTCGACGGCCCTCGCGGTTTTGAACAACCTCTCGAGAAATCCTTACGCGGGCGGGTTGAACATCGACGGCGAGGACGGCGGCACCGGCGCGGCGTACAACGTTTCCATGAACCACATGGGGCATCCCATCGCGAGCAACATTCGCGACGCCTACCTGACCCTTTGCAAGATCGGAAAGCAGAACGAAATACCGCTGTTCGCGGCCGGCGGAATCGGAAAGAACGGCAACCTGGCGGCCAACGCCGCAGCACTTATCATGCTTGGCGCGAGCGGAGTCCACGCGGGAAAATACATCATGCAGGCGGCCGCCGGATGCGTCGGTTCGGAAACGGACCGTTGCAACATCTGCAACATCGGCCAGTGCCCCAAGGGGATCACGTCGCAGGACCCGCGCCTCTACCGGAGACTGGACCCGGAAAAAGTCGCCGAACGCCTAGTGGACGTCTATCTGAGCTTCGACACGGAATTGAAGAAGATCGTGGCGCCGCTGGGTCGCTCCACGGCCTTGCCCATCGGCATGTCCGACGCGTTGGGCATCAACGACAAGGCGGCGGCGGACCGGCTGTCCATTCAGTACGTGGTATGATTCGGCCGTGCGACAGGAATGACGCGGCAGGTTTGACAGGAGAAACTCAATGCTCGACAAGCAGTTTTACACGATATCGGGAAAAGAGAACGAGACCAGAATCGATTCCCGGCTGCTGGAGGAAAAGATACAGCAAGCGGTCGTACACGGCCACAGGGAGATTTCGGTGGAGGCTTTCGGCCAGCACGGAATCGGGGGCCGTTTATGGAAAGCCGGGAACGAAACGGTCCATATAAAAATAGAGGGACATCCGGGGCAGCGAACGGGTTCCATGGGATATCCCAACACGTTCATCGAGATCATGGGGCCCGGTTCCGACGACGTGGGCTGGTTGAACGCGGGAGCCAAGATCGTCGTCCACGGTCATGCGGGAAACGGCGTGGGCAACGCCATGGCCCAGGGAAAAATCTACGTTTCGGGAAACATCGGTGCCAGGGGCATGACCATGACCAAGGCCAACCCCCGGTTCGCCCCCCCGGAGCTGTGGGTTTTGGGCTCCGTCGGAGACTATTTCGGGGAATTCATGGCGGGCGGCGTCGCCGTGGTTTGCGGGGTCAATCCGCAGACGCCCGACAACGTGCTGGGATACCGTCCGTTTGTTGGAATGGTCGGGGGCAAGGTTTTCTTCCGAGGGCCTCACGCAGGGTACAGCCAACCGGACGCCAAACCGGTTCCCATCGACGACTTCGAATGGGGATGGCTGACCGCGAATTTGAAGATATTCCTGGACAGGATAAGAAAGCCCCAGCTTTACGAGGAGCTTTGCGAGCGCTCCCAGTGGCAGCTTTTGGCGTCCAGGACGCCCCAGGAGAAATTCGCGAAGCAAAGACGTTCCATTGCGTCGTTCAGAAAAGAGGTTTGGGACAAGGAGCTTGGTTTCGGCGGATTGATCGGCGACCTGACGGATCTCGACAGGAGTCCGATCGGGCTCGTCGTGACGGGAGAGCTGAGGCGCTACGTGCCGGTGTGGGAGAACCGCAAGTACGCGGCGCCCTGCGAGGCGTCGTGTCCCACGGGAATTCCGGTGCAGGACCGGTGGCGTCTCGTGCGCGAAGGCAGGGTTGACGAAGCCGTGAACATGGCGTTGGCATATACGCCTTTTCCGGCGACGGTGTGCGGGTATCTTTGCCCCAACCTGTGCATGCAGTCTTGTACGCGCCAGATTTCGTCGATGCCTTCGGTCGATATTACGATTTTGGGAAAAGCCAGCCTCGATGCCAAAATGCCCGAGCTTCCCCCGGAGTCCGGCAAGTCGATAGCGGTGATCGGCGGAGGTCCTGCCGGCATTTCGGTGGCGTGGCAGCTGAGGAGAAAGGGGCATAAGGCGGTAATTTACGACAAGTCCGAAACGCTGGGCGGCAAGATTTCCTCCATGATTCCACAGAGCAGGATTCCGAAGGAGATCGTAGACAAGGAACTGGAGCGGGTGAGCAAGGTTCTTCCCCACGTGCATCTTCGGCAGGATCTGAAAAAGGACGAAGTCGAAAGAATGCTGGACGACTACGATTTCGTGGTGATCGCCTCGGGCGCCCAGAAGCCCCGGGTTCTTCCGGTGCCCGGAAAGGAAAGGCTCGTCACGGCCAACGATTTTCTGGCGAAATCCAAGGCGGGCAAGGCGAAGGTCGGAAAGAAGGTGGTGATCGTCGGCGCGGGGAACGTCGGGTGCGACGTTGCTACGGAAGCGCATCGGCTGGGAGCCGAGGACGTCACGCTGATCGACATCCAGGAACCGTTGTCGTTCGGCAAGGAGCGGCAAGAAGCCGAGGCGGCCGGGGCGAAGTTCAAGTGGCCCTGCTTTACCAAGGAAATCGCGGAGGAAGGCGTCGTGCTGCAATCGGGCGAAGTCTTGCCGGCGGACGACGTTTTCATTTCGATCGGCGACGCTCCCGACCTGGAATTTCTTCCCGATTCGGTAGCCGTGCAAAAGGGTTATATCTCCGTCAACGAGTACTATCAGACCACCGAGTCGCGGATTTTCGCCATCGGGGACGCGGTCAGGCCGGGTCTTCTGACCGACGCCATCGGCGCGGGAAGAAAAGCGGCGCAAGCCATCTGCGAAATTCTGGAGGGAAAGCGTCCTGCGGGGGACACTCGCCGGATGATCGACAGGAAGCGAGTGACGCTGGAATATTTCGATCCCCGGATCACCCGGTTCGAAAACGCGGCGCATTGCGGCTCCCAGTGTTCGTCGTGCGGCGCGTGCAGAGACTGCGGCATTTGCGAGACCATTTGCCCCAAGGCGGCTATAAGCAGGAAGGATTTGGGGGGCGGCGCGTACGAGTACGCGGTGGACGGCAACCTGTGCATCGCGTGCGGCTTTTGCGCCGGCGCGTGCCCCTGCGGAATCTGGAATCTGGTGGAAAACGAACCGATTGGATGAGAGGCCGATTGACAATCGGACGATGGTTGCATATAGGTACTTTCTGATTAAAGTTGAATCTTTATGGGATTCATGGATAATCGATGTTAGTTGAAGACATACCGGATAGTATTGCAGACGATCGAAACTCCTTGTTTCTTACAGACGAGCAGAGATCCGAGCTTGATCGACGATTGGATGCGTACGAGGCGGATGGAATCAAGGGTTGTGCTGCAAGCGATGTGATCGCGGATATCAGGAAACGCCTGACCTCGGCCTGGGCGGACGGATTTCGGTCGTTTCGGCAACCTTGGCGGGCGGTGGGTTGCGACCGGCTTGAGGACTAAGCAGCACCGTTTTTTTCCGTACGATTGTCGTTCCCGTTAGTCCCGTACCGTATGGAAAACGCCGGTATAGCCCACCGCCTACGAGCAGTCAAGGCCCATGCGCGCAGGTCGAAAAATTTCGAGCTGTGCGGTTGGGCGGCGGTGCAATTCCCCCCTTGAGGGGGACGGTGCCATTCCCCCCTTGAGGGGGGCTAGGGGGGTGTTGTTTCCGGCGAACAATGGATCGAACATGCCGCACCGACACCCCCCCTAGCCCCCCTCAAGGGGGGAATGGCAGCCCGAACCCTGAATCCCCCTCAAGGGGGGAATTGCGGACCGACCGCACAGGTCCAAAAATTTACGAGCGAACCGAGTAGACGCGAAGCGTCCGGGAGGCGTTCCCACGCAGAGCGTTGGAACGAGGCGGAGCCTAACGCCTGAGACCTAAAACCTAATACCTGAATTACACGGACTGCGGGTCCGTGCGAGAATAATTGAACATGGAAGCTTTATTGGTTTTGGAAGACGGGAAGACGTTTCACTGCAAGAGTTTCACCGGACCCGGGGAGACTTGCGGGGAGGCGGTTTTCAACACGAGCATGTCGGGCTACCAGGAGGTTTTGACGGACCCGTCCTACAGGGGACAGATGGTGACCATGACCTACCCGCTCATCGGAAACTACGGAGTCAACTTCGAGGACGTGGAATCGAACCGCATCCAGGTGGCGGGGTTTTTGGTTCGAGAATACCAGCCTTTTCCGTCCAATTTCCGATCCAAGATGACCTTGGCGGACTATTTGAAAAGCCAGGGCGTGCTGGGTTTGGAGGAGTTCGACACGAGGGCGTTGACGAGACATCTTCGAACCAGGGGGGCCATGCGGGCAATGGCGTCCACGCGGGACCTGGACCCGGCCTCGTTGCTGGAACGCGTCAGGCAAACCCCCCGCATGGAAGGCCAGGACCTTGCCGGCGTCGTTTCCGTTGACAGGCCCTACCGATGGATCGACGGCGCGCCGCAGTTCCTGGACCCGGACACCGAGCCTCTCGACGAAACCGCGTGGAAGCTCAGGAAAGAGAAAAAGTCGGTGGCGGCGTTCGATTTCGGGATCAAGTACAATATCCTGAGGAGCCTGGACGCGGTCGGATGCGAGGTGATCGTGGTGCCCGCGAAAACATCGGCGGAAACCATCCAGACCATGTCCCCGGACGGTATTTTCCTATCCAACGGCCCGGGCGATCCCGAGCCCGTGGATTACGCCGTCAAGACGATCCGCGATCTCTTGGACTACCGGCCCATGTTCGGCATTTGCCTGGGAATTCAACTGATGGGGCAGGCATTGGGCGGCAAGACCTTCAAATTGAAGTTCGGCCACCGGGGCGCCAACCAGCCGGTCAAGAACCTGGCGACCGGAAAAGTGGAGATCACGTCCCAAAACCACGGATTCGCGGTGGACATCGAAACCCTGGGCGGAAACGACGTCGAAATAACCCATATCAATTTGAACGACAACACCCTGGAGGGATTTCGCCACAGGAAACTCCCGCTTTTCGCGGTGCAGTACCATCCCGAAGCTTCGCCCGGACCACACGACGCTTCGTACCTGTTCCACGAATTCAAGAAATCGATGAGGTAGCGGCGGACGGCAAGTACGCGACGGATGTTTTCGATCGTCGTTCGCCCACTCGGGCGGCCATGATCCTGCAACTCAAACACATGCTATAAAAAAAGAACATGCCCAGACGAACCGACATCAACAAGATTCTTATCATTGGCGCAGGCCCGATCATCATCAGCCAGGCCTGCGAGTTCGACTACTCGGGGACGCAGGCCTGCAAGGCGCTGATGGAGGAAGGCTTCGAGATCGTCCTTGTAAACAGCAACCCGGCGACCATCATGACCGACCCGGAAATGGCCCACCGCACCTACGTGGAGCCGGTCACACCCCAATTCGTTTCCATGATCATAGAAAAGGAGCGCCCGGACGCCCTTCTTCCTACGCTGGGAGGCCAGACCGGCCTCAACACCGCCATAGAGGTCGCCAGGATGGGCGTTCTGGACAAGTTCGGCGTGGAAATGATCGGGGCGAACACCGAATCCATCCACAAGGCGGAGGATCGCGATCTTTTCCGCAAGGCCATGGAGAAGATCGGGCTTCGGATTCCCAGGAGCGGCATCGCCACCAACATGGAGCAGGCGCGGGAGATCGCGGAGGAAATCGGATTTCCGATCATCGTGCGACCCAGCTTCACCCTGGGAGGGACCGGCGGCGGCGTGGCCTACAATTTCGAGGACCTGGAAGTCTGGGCCAAGGCCGGACTGGACGCGAGTCTCATAACCCAAGTGATGCTCGAGGAGTCCGTGCTCGGCTGGAAGGAGTACGAGCTGGAGGTCATGCGCGACCACAAGGACAACGTGGTGATCGTCTGCTCCATAGAAAACCTCGATCCCATGGGGATCCACACGGGGGACAGCATCACGGTGGCCCCCGCCCAGACGCTGACCGACCGCGAATACCAAGTCATGCGCGACGCCTCCATCGCCATCATGAGGGAAATCGGCGTGGACACGGGCGGCTCCAACGTGCAGTTCGCCGTAAATCCCGAAACGGGGGAAATGATCGTCGTTGAGATGAACCCCCGCGTATCCAGAAGCTCCGCGCTGGCCTCCAAGGCTACCGGATTTCCCATCGCGAAGATCGCGGCCAAGCTGGCGGTCGGGTACACCCTCGACGAAGTCGCCAACGACATTACCGGCGAGACCAAGGCCTCGTTCGAGCCCACCCTCGACTATTGCGTGGTGAAAATTCCCAGATGGACCTTCGAAAAGTTTCCCGAGACCGAGGATCTTCTCACCACCGCCATGAAGTCCGTCGGGGAAACCATGGCCATCGGCCGCACTTTCAAGGAGGCCCTGCAAAAGGGGCTTCGTTCCCTCGAGATCGGAAGGCACGGGTTCGGGGCCGACGGCAAGGAAATCCTGGACTTGAAGAACCCGGACAACCATCTTCCCTCCGAGGCGGACATCAAGAAGAAGCTGGCCGTACCCAACTCCCAGCGCATATTCTACCTGCGCCACGCCTTGTTGAACGGCATGGAGATCGACGAGATTTACAAGCTTACGCGCATCGATCCCTGGTTCCTGTATCAGATGAAACAGCTCGTCGATATGGAAAAGGAACTGGAGAATGCAGGGCCGAACGTAACGGACGAGCAGCTTCGAAAAGCCAAGTCGTGGGGATTTTCCGACATTCAACTGGCTTGGCTGTCCAAAAGTGCCGAGGACGAAATCAAGGCACGAAGGAAAAGGATGGGACTGCGGCCGGTATACAAGCTGGTGGACACGTGCGCGGCCGAATTCAAGGCGGCTACGCCTTACTATTATTCCACGTACGAATTCGAGGACGAGGCCCGAGTGTCCGACAGGAAAAAGGTGATGATCCTGGGGGGCGGTCCAAACCGGATCGGCCAGGGCATCGAGTTCGACTATTGCTGCGTGCATGCGTCCTTTGCCCTTCGCGAGGAGGGAATCGAGAGCATCATGGTCAACAGCAATCCGGAGACGGTCAGCACCGACTACGACACTTCGGACAAGCTGTACTTCGAGCCGTTGACCAAGGAAGACGTGATGCACATCATCGAGACGGAAAAGCCAGACGGCATCATCGTCCAATTCGGAGGACAAACTCCGCTGAACCTCTCCACGGCGCTTCACGCGGCCGGCGCCCCCATCATCGGCACCCAGCCGGAGAGCATCGACCGGGCCGAGGACAGGGAGCTGTTCCAGGCCATGTTGAACAAGCTGGGACTGGTGCAGCCCGCCAACGGAACCGCGAAAACCATCGAGGGGGCGATCCAAGTGGCCGAGAAGATCGGGTATCCGGTGATCGTGCGTCCGTCCTACGTGCTTGGCGGAAGAGCCATGAAAATCGTCTACCACCGGGCGGAGCTGGAAAACTTCACGGCCCAGGCGATTTTGGCCTCCGGGGGCCATCCGGTTCTGATCGACAAGTTCCTCGAGGATGCTATAGAATTGGACGTGGACGCTATTTCGGACGGCAAGCTCACCATTATCGGGGGCGTCATGGAGCATATCGAGGAGGCCGGAGTCCACTCCGGGGATTCGGCGTGCGTGCTTCCGCCCTACAGCGTCTCTACGAAAGTTCTCGAAGAAGTGGCGGCGGCCACCAAGGCGATGGCCAAGGAGTTGAACGTCGTAGGGCTGATGAACGTGCAGTACGCGATCAAGGGCGAGAAGCTGTACGTTCTGGAGGTCAACCCCAGGGCTTCGCGAACCATCCCGTTCGTGAGCAAGGCCACGGGAGTTCCGCTGGCCAAGCTGGCGACCAAGGTGATGATCGGCAAAACGCTGGAGGAACTGGGACTGACGAAAGAAATCGTCCCGAAGCACGTTTCCGTGAAGGAGGCGGTGCTTCCGTTCGACCGTTTTCCGGACGTCGATGTCCTGCTTGGGCCGGAGATGAAATCCACCGGGGAGGTCATGGGCGTGGACATGGATTTCGGCATCGCCTACGGAAAGAGCCAGTTCGGGGCACGGCAGCGCCTTCCCGTTTCCGGAACCGTCTTTGTCAGCGTCCAGGACAAGGACAAGGAGGCGGTGCTTTCGGTGGCCCGGCAATTTATAACTTTGGGTTTCGATATCGTCGCGACTGCGGGAACCTCCGACTTTCTGGCGTCTCGCGGTGTCGAGAACCGGATGGTGAAAAAGGTGTCCCTCGGGCGTCCCCATGTGGTGGACGCCATCAAGAACGGGGAAATACAACTGGTAATCAACACGGGCGCGGGCGACCTCGCGAAGCGCGACGGGTATAAACTAAGACGGGCCGCGCTGAAGTTCCAGCTGCCCTACACGACTACCGTCGCCGGCGCCTTGGCGATCTGCAAGGCGATCACGGCGCTAAAGGAAAGAAAACTCTCTGTGAAGACCCTCCAGGAATACAACAGGGAGACCAAATACGAAGGAATCTAAATCAATGACCGATTACGACAAACCTCGCGAATCGTGCGGAATCTTCGGAATTCACGGACATCCCGAAGCCGAGAAGCTCACTTACTTCGGCCTGTACGCTTTGCAGCACCGGGGGCAGGAAAGCGCCGGAATCGCCGTCGTGCAAGACGGCAACATCATATCGCACAAAGGGATGGGGCTTGTGTCCGACGTGTTCGCAGAGGACCACTTGGATCAGCTCCAAGGCTCGCAAGCCATCGGGCACGTGCGTTATTCCACCACGGGAAGCTCCATTTTGAACAACGCCCAGCCGTTTGTGGTGCATCACCGAAAGAAATCCTACGCGGTCGCGCACAACGGGAACCTGGTCAATGCGCATACTTTGAAGAACGAGCTGGAGGAAGCCGGCTCCATATTCCAGACCACCATGGACAGCGAGGTGCTTCTCCATCTTTTCGTGAAGAATTTGAAGCACGGGTTCGAAACGGCGCTGGTCAAGACGGTGGAGCGTTTGAAAGGCGCTTTCTCGTTCGTGATGCTGACCAACCGGGGAGAGGTGATCGGAATCAAGGATCCCAACGGTTTCCGCCCCCTGTGCATGGGAAAGCTCCACGACTCCTATATTTTGGCTTCGGAATCTTGCGCGCTTGACCTTGTCCAAGCCGAATTCGTCCGCGAACTGGAGCCGGGCGAAATCGTGATCATCGGCGACGAAGGAGTGAAGAGCATCAGGACTTCCATTCCGGCCAGGAAATCTTTTTGCATTTTCGAATTCATCTATTTCGCCCGTCCCGACAGCACCATTTTCGGAAAGAACGTCTACCAAGTGAGAAAGGCCCACGGAAAGCGCCTTGCGCAGGAATCCCCCGTGGAGGCGGACTTGGTCATGCCGTTTCCCGACTCCGGCAACTACGCGGCGCTGGGCTACCACGAGGAATCGGGAATCCCCTTGGAAATGGGCATGATACGAAACCACTACGTGGGCAGAACCTTCATCCAACCTTCCCAGCACATGCGGGACTTCGGCGTTCGGGTCAAACTGAACCCGGTTCGGGATTTGTTGAAGGGAAAGGACATTATCATCATAGAGGATTCCATTATCAGAGGAACCACGGCCAAAACCAGGGTCAAGGCCTTGCGGGAGCTGGGGGTCAAGCGGGTTCACATGCGCGTCGCGGGCCCTCCCCACAGGTTCCCCTGCCACTATGGAATCGATTTCTCCACCAGGGGCGAACTGATCGCCTCCAGTAAATCCGTCGAACAGCTAAGAGACCACCTCGGACTGGATTCTCTCGCGTACTTGAGCTTGAAAGGGCTTCTAGAATCCACCGGCATCGAAAATCCTGAAAATCACTTTTGCAAAGCGTGCTTCGACGGTTGCTATCCCGTCGAATTCGACGAGTGTCTAAGCAAGGACTGTTTAGAATAAAGGATTGTTAGGGAAATGATCGAAACCAAGTATCTCCAAGACAACGTCAAGAATCTTCAAATATTGATGACGATCCCGGGCTTGCATCATTTCGAGGCCAAAAAGCTGGGAGGTTTGCTCAGGCTTAGCAAAATCAGGTCCTACGAGCCCGGGGAGCCGATTATCAAGGAGGGCGACGACGATCCTTGGCTGTACTTTCTTTTGAATGGGGCCGTAAAGGTCGTCAAGGACGACGTTGTCATCGCTCGATTGGAAAAACCGGGTGAAATTTTCGGAGAAATGAGAATCATCGAAGGAGGCAACAGGTCGGCCTCGGTGTACGCGTCGGTGGCAACCACGTGTCTCGCGGTGGATACGTCCGCCAAGGAAAGACTTCATAACGACGACGAGCGTTCCGATCTTTTGCTGTTTCTGTACAGGATGTTTGCCGAGTACACTTCCGCGAGACTCCGGCTGACCAACGACGAACTTATCAAGTGCAAAAAACAGCTCCTTGCCGAGTCGGAAACCAAGAAATGAACGTCAGACGGACCGTGTCCTTTTCGAAAAACTCGACGAACGTTTTTTTCCATATTTTAACCCGATGCAACCTCAAGTGCCGGCATTGCTATATAAATCCGTCCCAGCACGGAAAGGACGCGCTTGCTCTTTCCACCGTCGAGACATGGCTGAACGCTTTTTCCGAAAAGGGCGAATCCGTCAACGTCGTTTTTCTCGGCGGGGAACCAACGCTTCATCCGGAACTGTCCTCGGCCATAAAGTTCGCGCGGAGGCTGGAATACGGCTCGATCACGGTGGACACCAACGGTTACTTGTTCAACGATATTTTGGAAAAAGTCTCCCCGGAGGAAGTCGATTATTTCAGTTTCAGTCTGGATGGCTTCGACCCGGAAACAAACGATCCGATTCGGGGGAAAGGTTCTTTCGACAAATGCACGGCGGGAATTCGGGAGGCTGTTTCCAAGGGGTTCCGTGCAAGTTCGATCTATACCGTCAGCGGGGAAAATATCGGCCATTTGGAACGAATGCCTTCTCTGTTGGAAAAACTCGGCGTCGATCGGTTTTTCATCCAAGTGATCGGTCTCAGGGGAAATTCGGCCAAATGCGGAGACAAGCCGGAGGAAAAGCTTCAGGTTTCCCGCGAGCAGTGGATGTCGGTCGTCCCCCGGGTCGCCGAAAAGGCTGCCGAGAGAGGAATCGTGGTCACCTATCCGAAAGTGTACTTGGAGGTCGGCGAAACGTTCGAATGCGCCGGGGTGGTCGCCGACAACTATTTCATATTTCCGAACGGCCGGGTCTACAGATGCCCACTGTGCGAGGACTATCCGGTACACGGGCTCGAATTTGCCGATGGCCGGCTAAGAGACCGGCCCCGTCTGAACGAGACGGATTTTTTTCAACTCGATATTCCCGAGGGTTGCGTTATGAACAAGATCGTCCAATCCGACAATATACCTTACGACGAGAACGGCAAGCCTTTATGCAGGGTGGCCTGTTGCATGCTTAAAGAAGAGGTTCGCCCGGCTTAGAAGCCGAGCCGGGCGAACGTCGAATCTCGAAAGGAGAATTGCGCGCGAAATGCGAAACAACGTTTACAGGGCGGACATGCTTCTTCTCTTGACCGCCGCCATCTGGGGAAGCGCGTTCGTTGCACAGCGCGTGGGCATGGACCATGTCGGTCCTCTGACCTTCAACGGCATCCGGTTCGCCTTGGGGGCGATGGTTCTTCTCCCGGTAATCAAGTGGCGAAACGGGAGAACGGTGCGGGACGAAAACTCTTTCGCGACGCTGTTGCAAGGAGGATTGATCGCGGGGACCGCGCTTTTCGCGGGGGCCACTCTTCAGCAGGTCGGACTGGTGCATACGACTGCGGGAAAGGCGGGGTTCATCACGGGCCTGTATGTTATCATCACCCCGGTCTTCGGGCTTTTCCTGGGAATGCGCTCGACGATCGGAGGATGGATAGGGGCGGCGCTGGCTTTGGTCGGGCTCTACTTGTTAAGCGTGACGGAATCCTTCGCACTCGCTCCGGGCGATCTGTGGGTTTTGATCGGCGCGTTTTTCTGGGCGTTGCATGTCCTCATTCTGAGTCGTTTTTCCCCGAAAGTGGACACGATTAAATTGGCGTGCGCTCAATTTAGCGTTTGCGCCGTTTTGAGTCTTTTTGGAGCGGCCGCTTTCGAGATCGTTACCATGGACGGGCTGCAAGGCGCGGCAATACCGATTCTTTACGGAGGAATCTTGTCGGTGGGCACGGCGTACACGCTTCAAGTCGTCGCGCAAAAGGATGCTCCGGCGGTTCACGCTGCGATCATTTTGAGTCTGGAGGCTGTTTTCAGCGCCCTTTTCGGGTGGCTGATCCTCGGGGAAATTTTGGGATTCAGAGGCATGGCGGGTTGCGGGCTGATGCTTTCCGGCATGCTGGTCGCCCAACTCTGGTCCGAACCGGTCCCGGAGGTCGCCGCTTCAGTGGAACGCTCCGCGGAAACCGCTTGACTATGTACGTTTGGATTGTCTCAATAATATTGATTGCGACTCTCGCGCTTTTGATCACCGAAAAGTTCTCCGTGGACATAACGGCGATAGGAATAATCGTGTCGCTGATGGTCTTCGGGGTGCTGACTCCGGTCGAGGCCGTGGCGGGCTTTTCCAATCCCGCCGTCGTCACGGTGGCGGCCATGTTTCTCTTGAGTCAGGCGATGGTACGGACAGGGGCGCTAGGTTTCGTCGCCGAACGGATAACACGGTATTCGCGCGGAAACGCAAATATTGCGTTTTTGATGATCCTGTTGATCGTAGCGGCGGCTTCCGCCTTTATCAACAACACGCCTGTGGTGGTTCTTTTCATTCCGATCATCCTGAACCTGAGTTGCCAATACGACCTCAGCCCGTCGAAAGTCCTCATCCCCGTGTCCTATGCGTCTATACTCGCGGGTACCTGCACACTGATCGGCACCTCCACCAACATCATTGTCAAGGATTTGAGCGAGGCGCAAGGATACGGAACGATTACAATGTTCGAGCTGTCCCGATTGGGCATTCCCATCGCGATATTGGGAATCGCGTCGATCTTTTTCGGAGCAAGACGATTGATGCCCTCCCACGCGGCTCCCCTCTGCGAAATCGAGGACAGAACGGACAGGCTGTACTTGGCGGAATTGCTCGTGACGGACAAGAGCGATCTGATCGGCATCGCCCTGAACGAGAAATTGTCGGACGCCTATCCCAGTTTTCAGCTCTACGAAATTGTCAGGGACGGCCACATATATTATCCGGACAGAAAAGTGAAGGCCAAAAAAGGGGACATTCTGCTGGTGAAGGGGGCGGCCGGAGATTTCGTGGCCATTTTGAACGACGAAAACGCCGCCCTTCCTCACGAAGACCGAAACTTGAACTTTTCCGCCGCGGAAAAGGACATGGTCATCATCGAACTTATCGTGCCGCCGCAGTCTTCTTTGATAGGGGAAATGCTCATGGACACGCTTATCCACCAAAGAGACGATATCCATATCCTAGCGGTAAAAAGTCGCGAAGTGCATTACACGGAACAAAAATTGCGGTATATGCGAATCCGGATCGGGGACATCATTCTGGTCCGCTGCAAGCTGGAGGCGCTGGAAAGGCTTCGCGCAGACCCCGATTTCATTCCGGTGGAGGACGTTCACCATGAAATTTTGCACAAAAGAAAAGCGAGATACGCCCTCGGCATATTCGGAGGGATGGTTTTCGCGGCGACGTCCGGCTTGGCCGATATCATGGCATGCGCGCTTGCGGCGGTATTCCTGATGATCGTCACCGGCTGTCTTCACCTAAGGGACGCTTACAGGGCCCTTCGCGGCGACGTGCTCCTGCTGATCGTGGCGACGATAGCCCTTGGGGCGGCCATGGAAAAAACCGGTGCGTCCCGGTTGTACGCACAGGGGTTCCTGAGTCTTTTCAAGGGCATGGGACCGCAAATCGTGCTCGGCGGAATCATATTGCTGACAAGCATAGGCACCCAATTGTTGTCCAACAACGCCACAGCCGTGCTCCTGCTTCCCATCGCGACCTCCACAGCCCTTTCCCTCGGGGTGGACCCCAAGCCTTTCATCGTCGCCATCTGTTTCGGCGCCAGCGCTTGCTTCGCGACTCCCATCGGATACCAGACCAACCTGATGGTCTACGGACCCGGAAGCTACCGGTTCACCGACTACATGAAACTCGGCATCCCCTTGAACATTCTCGTTTTAATAATGGGTTCCCTGTTCATTCCCGTGTTTTGGCCGTTTTAAAGAAGAAAGCGCGCAAGCGTCTCGGTCGGAAAAAAACGGGCTTGCCAGTGGATGGCGAACGCGAAGGTCGGTTCGGCAATCCTTACAGGCGCGCCGTGCCAGTGGTTCAGGGAAAAAATTGTTTACAAAATCAGTGCGATTCGATATATGGAATGCGTTTTGACTCGGTGAAGGTATCATCCTCGCAATAAATTTTGAAAGCTCTAAATATATCCGTCAAGAGGGAAATTATGGGAAAAAAAAGCTTGATCAAATCAACTTCGAAGAAGAAAAAAGCCGCATCCAAGAAAAAGGATGACGATAAGAAAACTTCAGTTCCGGAGACGGCTAAAAAGGTTGCTCCGGGCAAAAAAGCCGCCGCGAAAAAATCGGCCCCCGAAAAGCCAACGGCCCAAAAAAAAGCCGCTCCCAAAACGGATTCGGCTTCGAAGGAACTCCTGTTCAGAAAATTCGAAAAGGAAGCTCCCGCCGAACTTTTCAAGATAGAGCCCGCAAAAGGAGATTTCGCCGCTCCCCCTCTGATTTCCACGACAGACAAAATGGAAACCGAACGTCTCAAGGCGATCCTGTTCCGTAAGTTCGACCTTGCCGAGCCCTCAGAGGAAAAACCGACGGTCGAAAAATCGACCGAACCTGCTGGAAAGAAAGAGGTCTCCGCTGCTGAAAAGAAAACCGAAAAGCCCGTCGAGAAAAAGAAGGTTGAGAAGCCGGACCCCAGGGAGGTCATTGCGAGAAAGTTCTTCCAAGCGCCTCCCGCGGACAGCCTTTTCGTGCCGCAGACCCGGAAGGAGGCCGTCCCCTCCGCCCCGCCCCTGATCTCGGCCGCGGACGATGAAGAGGCCGCCTGGCTGAAGAAGCTGCTCTTCAGGCAAATCGACCTGACCACTCCCGTCGAGAAAAGGAAACCGGCCCCCGAAGCCGAACCTGAAACTCCCGCCGAAGCCAAGGCGAAGGAGAAGATCGAGGAGCCCGCCGAGGAGGCTGCGCCCGTCCCGGAGGAGGCCAAGGAGCCGCCGGACCCCAGGGAGGTCATTGCGAGAAAGTTCTTCCAAGCGCCTCCCGCGGACAGCCTTTTCGTGCCGCAGACCCGGAAGGAGGCCGTCCCCTCCGCCCCGCCCCTGATCTCGGCCGCGGACGATGAAGAGGCCGCCTGGCTGAAGAAGCTGCTCTTCAGGCAAATCGACCTGACCACTCCCGTCGAGAAAAGGAAACCGGCTCCCGAAGCCGAATCTACTGCGGAGCCGCTAAAAGAAGCCCCCGTGGAGCCCGAAAAAGAGGAAAAGATCGAAACGCCTGCCGAAGAGCCCGAAACCGTGGCGCAAGCGCCCGAGGCGGCGGCTCCCGAGGAAGGCGAACCCATGAAAACCCCGGAGGTTGTCGAGCTGGAAAAGGCCGAAGCTCCGGAAGAAAGTCCCAAAGTCACAGTATCATATGATGAACCACCACCAACCGATAGGGAGGTTTCAGATCCAATGGAAAAAATGATCAAATATGCGGCTGCGGGATTTATTTTGGTCCTGCTGCTGATAATCGGTTACAGTTTTGACAACAGGGCCAACTATTATATCCACCCCAACGATGACGGCATAGAAATACTGAGGGGTATATTCGCGCCTCTTGGGAAGGAAGTCGTCGCCGAACTTGAAGGCGTACCCGCTCCCGAAGTTGTCAAGGAAGTCTACGCGGCCGAAGAGGTACTGCCGTTGGCGTTCGAATATTACGTCGATCGCGCCGACAGGCTTATGAGCATCAACGGTCTACCGGATTTGCAGAATATCCAGGTCACTCTCGACAAAGCCCTTGACTTCGCGACCACGAAGGAACAGACCGCCAGTGTCTATTCCCGCATGGATTCCCTCGAAGCTCTTGTATTGCAATACAAGGCTACCGTGGCGGCCCAGCGCGGGACTTCATGGGACGTGGCCGCCGCCATCGGAATTCTCCAGGAAGCTTTGCAGCTGAATACGAACGAAAACGAAAAAAACATAATCCAGAGCAGAATCAATTACCTCCGGGAATATCGGGATGAACTGGAAGTTCGGGAGGCTGAGGCCAAAGCCGCGGCTGCCGCCGCCGAAATCCAGCCGACCGAGCGCGAGGCTCTCGAGGCCCCGGCCGCCGAGGAGGCGGTGCCGGCTGTCGAGGAGGCGCTGCCTGCCGCCGAAGAAAAGGCGGAGGAGAAAGAAGTCGAAGCCGGTAAGAGTGACAATCACTAATTCGCCGCTGCGCGATCATGAAATTTGGCAGGCAAAAAGGCGGAGTCGAAGCGTACGGCGACTCCGCCTTTTTATTTGGTCGGGTCGAAAATTCTATGGACAACAATTTACTCAACAAAACGCCGAAATCCGAAATCCATCTACGGATAGAAAAATTGAAGAACCTTATGATGAAAAGCGGGATGGAGGCCGCTCTCGTCGTTCAGAACACAGATCTTTTCTATTTCGCCGGAACAGTGCAGCAATCGTGGCTGTTCGTGCCTTCCGGCGGAGAACCGGTGCTGCTGGCCAGAAAAGATTCGAAACGCGCGTCCGCGGAAAGTCCCTTGGACCGGGTGGACTTCCTTTCCTCGTCCAAGGAATTGCCCGGCGCTTTGAAGGAATTCGGATACGCGATTCCCGAAAAACTCGGGATGGAATTGGATGTCCTGCCGGTCAACCTGTTTCGTGGATACCGCAAAATATTCGAAAATACCGAAATAGTCGATATTTCCCCCCTGATACGAAACGCGAGGGCGGTCAAGTCGGAATACGAGATCGGCAAGACGAGAACGGCCGCGCGCTTGGCCGACGAAGTGTTCGCGACCGTCAAGGATCATTTGAAGGAAGGGATGACGGAGGTGGCTTTTGCCGGAAGAATCGAGGCGGAGGCGCGTGAAAGGGGACATCAGGGGATTGTGCGGATGCGAATGTGGGGCGGCGAGCTTTTCTACGGGCACATCATGACTGGCGCTTCGGCAGCCGTGCCGAGCTTTCTTGCCTCTCCCACCGGCGGTGCGGGAGTCAGCGCCGCAACCGCCCAGGGCGCCGGGTTCAAACGCATCGTCGCAAACGAACCCGTGTTGGTCGATTACGTTTTCGCCCACGACGGCTATCTTTCCGATCAGGCGCGTATTTTCTGCCTCGGAAAAGTTTCTCCGGAATTGCAAAAGGCTCACCGTCTCATGCTGGAGCTTCAAGATCGTTTGAAAAAAGCGACTGCGCCGGGCTCCATTGGCGACGAAATTTACGAGGAGTGCCTGGAGTTTACGAAAAGCCGGGGAGTTTACGACTATTTCATGGGAGTGGGGAATCAGAGGATCAAGTTCGTCGGTCATGGAGTCGGGTTGGAACTGGACGAATATCCATTCATCGCCAAAGGTCAGAGACTGCCCCTTGAGGAAGGCATGACCCTCGCCTTGGAACCCAAGCTCGTATTTCCAGGCAAAGGCGTCGTGGGAATTGAAAATACCCATGTCGTAACCCGGACTGGACTCGAGCAACTCGGAAAATTCGAGGAAGAAATCGTTAGCTTTTAGTTGTTTGTCGCGCAAGCCGCGTTTCCAACAAACCGCTTGACATTTCCCTTTGCAGATTCCATTTTTGGTGACGCTTGAAGTGCTGAAAAAGCTGTTTTCTTTGGTTTGGAAGCATCAAAAAATGTAATCGAATGAAAGAGAGGACACAACATGAGCAAAACCGTAAAAAAAGTATGCCAATGCGTCAATTGCGGAAACGAAGCCGAAATGATGATAACGTGTTCCTTGCCGGAGGAATTGCAGGAGGCCTCCCCGAAGGCGGAACAGAAAGGCGAAGAGCCTGAAACGACAAAGGTGAAGGGGACTGCGGTTTGCAGCCATTGCGGAAACGAAGCGGACATGTGGGTTGATTTGTAATTTTCCGTCGCGGATTTCCGGAAAACGTATCGACCTTCACTGTGTCACAGGACAAGGCGGCATTGGAAAGGGAGGTTTAAGATGGCTGACGAATGTTTACCTGTTAAAAACACCGGGCTCCGGGGGCTTGTAATCGCGAGTTCTAAAATCAGCGACGTCAGGGGAAGCGAGGGCAAGCTCATTTACCGGGGATACTTGATCCAGGACCTCGCCGAAAAGGTTTCCTTCGAGGAAACGGCCCATCTTTTGATTTACGAGAAGCTGCCAAACGAAAAGGAACTGGCCGCTTTCAAGAACAAGTTGAAGGCGGAGAGAAATATTCCGGACGGTGTCGTGGTGGCGCTGAAAACGATACCTCGCGACGCCCTGCCCATGGATGTCCTCCAGGCGGGAGTCCCGCTTTTGGCAAATTACGACCCGGAGATCAGGAACCAGTCAAGAGAGGCTTCGGAGAGAATGGCCATTCGACTGATCGCGAAGCTTCCGACAGTGTTGGCCGCATGGGACCGTATTCGCAACGGACGCGAAGTATTGACTCCGGCCGAAGGCCTAGGCCATGCCGCCAATTTTCTGTACATGCTTTCGGGAGATAAGCCCGACGAAGAAGTCGCGCGTTACATGGACACGGCCTTGGTGCTTCACGCGGACCACGGCTTCAACGCATCGACTTTCGCAGCTCGCGAAGTGGCCTCCACGAAGGCCCATATGTACGCCGCCGTGGCCGCCGGGATCGGATCGCTGTCCGGCGAACTTCACGGCGGAGCGAACGTCCGGGTCATGGAGATGCTAAAGGAGATCGGTTCTCCCGAAAATGTCGAACCGTACGTGAAGAAGATTCTCGAGAAAGGTAAAAAGATCATGGGGTTGGGACATGCCGTGTACCAGACCGACGATCCCCGGGCGTATATTCTCGCTCCAATGAGCAAAACAATGGGAGAACGGGCCGGAGATACCAAATGGCACGAAATGTCCGCCAAACTCGAAAATGAGGCGAAGAAAGCTTTCAAGGAGCATAAAGGCAGGGAAATTTACGTCAACGTGGATTTCTACAGCGCCAGCTTGTATTATTCCATGGGCATACCGATGGATTTCTTTACGCCTGTGTTCGCCATTTCGAGAGTGGCCGGTTGGACCACTCACGTTTTGGAGGAACAATTCGCCGAAGCCGCGCCGAAGCCTATGCTCTACCGGCCCGAATCCGAGTACGTAGGCGAATATTGCGGCCCGGAGGAATGCAAGTTCGTTCCCATCGATCAAAGATAAGTGGCCTTTTTCCCGGCAAAGCCGGTTTTTATTGCCGGAAAACCATGAAATTTATTGACATTTCCGTTCATTTTGGAGATGAGAAGGAAACTTTTTGCGATAGTTTCTTGGATTTTTTGCCGGAGGAATACAAAGGTTGAATATTGCCAACCTGAGAATGACAAAACAAAGGAAGGTCATTCTCGACGAATTGAGAAAAGCATGTTCGCATCCCTCAGCTGACGAAGTGTACGAAATAGTGCGTAAACGGCTGCCGAGAATAAGCCTGGGCACGGTGTATCGGAATTTGGAGGTCCTGACGGAGATAGGCGAGATCCAGACCCTGGAGCTTGCGGGCACGCTTCGCCGCTACGACGGAAACCCCGAGCCTCATTATCATATCCGGTGCGTGCGGTGCGACTTGGTCGAAGACGCTTCTATGGAGGCTATACCGAACTTGGAAGAAAAACTGACCTCCCAAACGGGATTCAAGATATTGGGGCATCGTTTGGAATTTTTGGGACTCTGCGGGAAATGCTCGCTCAAAATCGCGGTGAACCCGTCCGAAAAGGCGCTGTTGATTTAAAAAAAAATAACAATTGGAATTTTAATACGACGTCCTCTGAAGGACGCTTTTTTTTGCGATATGGGAATCGTTGAATAATATTCCTTTGTGGTTAATTTACGAAAGTCGACCGACGACAATGCCTCGCAAGAGGTTCCATTCAACGGATGCCGCTAACAGGAGGTGAAATCATGGAAGATCGACGAATCACGAAGGACGAACAAATGTGCATTGCCGAATGCATTCGAACATATTGGGGAGAAAATTCTTTGGGGGAAAATTCGGAAAACAGAGATCTGGATATCAGGGATGAGCAATACGAAACGTGCCTGACCGATTGCAAAATTTGCGGCTAAGTTCTCGGCGTAAACCGGCCGCGCGACAAAACAAGCGCAACGAATACAAAAATATCGGGCGAATGGAATATTCGCCCGTTTTTTTCGCCCGAAGTCCACTCCGTCAAAGATATCCAAAAAAATCGCCTTTCGAGGAAGTCGTTTCCCACGGCGTTTGCCGATCCCCGGTCAGACTCATCACCTCCGAGCGACAAAAGGCCGGTTCCCCTTTTCTAGACAGCGTAGTTTCATTCGATGCGCGAGATTTACTTGCGCAAAAGTGTTTTATGGTTACGTTTAAATGCAACGTAAATCGCCCAGGCGAGTCCGGACACGGTCCGCCGAAACGACGCGGGTTTTTGTCGAACAGGCCCGACGTCTGAACTCTCGAGAAAGGGGGAAACGCATGAACAAGGAAGAACTCTGCAAAAAAATACAGTCAGTTTACCCGGATATCGGCGAATGTGGCATAGATGTAAAGGTGGATTACGACAATGTGCAAAAACTTTGGGTCGTGAGCCTGGAAAAAGGGGGCAAGGAGGTCAAGCATTACCTGGAGGAGAAAGACGCGGCGTTGTGCATGGACGGCAAGCAATGCGTAAGCCTTGGCATCGAAATCGCCCAGCTCAAGGACATGTCGGAAAGGTATCCGAAACCGGGTCTGTAAAAATCCATTGTCTTTTTAACGGGAAGAGTTTAATTTCGAACCGACAACATCAATTCCGCGTGCCGTTTGCCAAGAGCGGCGCGCGCTTTTTCGGAAAGATTCGAGAATATGAAATTTCGCACGGAAACGGATTCCATGGGTTCGATGCAGATTCCGGAAGACGCCTATTACGGCGTCCAAACCATGAGAGCGGCAGAGAATTTCAAAGTGAGCGACTTGAGGCTCCCGGATGAATTCATACACGCCGTTGCTTTGATAAAAAAATGCGCCGCTCTTGCCAACAACGAACTGGGACTCCTGAAAGACGATATCTGCGGCGCGATCGGAGAAGCGGTCGATGACATATTGAACGGGAAGATGGCTGGGCAGTTCGTCGTGGATGTATTCCAGACGGGCTCGGGGACGTCCACCAACATGAACGTCAACGAAGTGATAGCCGGGCGGGCCAACGAGATACTCGCGGGAAAAAGGGGCGGAAAGTCGCCTGTGCATCCGAACGACCATGTCAACTTGGGCCAATCCAGCAACGACCTCATCCCGACTGCCATCAACGTATCGTCCATGATTTTGATCAAGGAGAAGCTGAAACCGGCATTGGCGCAGCTCAATGTCGCGCTTCTCCAGAAAGCGTTCGAATTTTCAGGGATTCGGAAAATCGGAAGGACCCATCTTCAGGACGCCGTGCCTCTGACACTGGGAAACGAGTTTTCGGGATACGCGCGGCAGATCAAGTTGGGGATCGAGAGGATCGCCGATGTCGAAAAACGACTGGGCGAACTCGCTCTGGGTGGAACGGCGGTGGGAACGGGTTTGAACGCCGCTCCCGAATTCGCCTCGAAAACCATCGCGCTCGTTTCCAAAGCAACCCAGATCGAATTCAAAGAAGCCGTCAACCACTTCGAAGCTCAGGCTGCACGGGACGTGGCAGTGGAGACCAGCGGCGTCTTGAAGACCATAGCGACCGCACTCGTAAAAATAGCCAACGACCTCAGGTGGCTGTCATCTGGACCTCGCTGCGGAATCGGGGAAATCGCCTTGCCTCCGCTTCAACCCGGATCCTCGATTATGCCGGGAAAAATCAACCCGGTTATTCCCGAGGCCGTCATCCAGGCTTCGTTTCAAATCGTCGGGAACGACGCCGCCATTGCGTTGGCCGCGCAGTTCGGAAACTTCGAACTTAACACGGCACTCCCGCTCATAGCCTACGATCTGCTCCAGTCGATAAAACTCGCGGCCAAGGCCTGCAAGAATCTTTCCGAAAGATGCGTCGAAGGCATTTCCGCTAACGTCGAAAAATGCAACTCCTATGTCGAGCAAAGTTTGGCGCTTGCGACGAACCTAGTGCCCGAGATCGGCTACGACCGGGCCGCCGAACTTGCCAAAAAGGCGTTCGAAAAAAACAAGACTATCAGGGAAATCGCTTTGGAGGATAATATTCTGCCGAAGGAGGTTCTTGATCGCCTCCTTCCATAGATTTTGTTTGTCAACCTATAAATCATCGGAGGTGCGAAAATGTCTGAGAAAAAATACCAGGTGAAAACAGCATGCCCGCAATGCGGTTGCAGCGCCGTGTCCCACTTGAGCAAGGAAGAAATTCAAAAGAGATTCGGCGACGTTCCCAACGTGGAAATGGAATGCGGCGAATGCATGGTCAGATACACGACTCCCGTGAAAGACGCGTGCCCTGAATGGGACAAGGAGTGTCGATTGAAACAGCAGGGTTAAGAAACAGCTTAAAACCTAATACTTAACCGTATAGCTCCCGAATTTTCGATTTCTTTTTCATGTCTTCAGGAGAAAGATTGCAAAGAGCGTCCAGAAAACACGGGACAAAGCTTCCCGGCCCGTTGCTTTCTTTCTCCGCCATTTCCCCCGCTACTCCGAAATAGGAAAGAGCCGACGCACAGGCACCGACGGGATCGGGGTCCACGGACAGGAAGGCGGCTATAATGCCTGTCACGGCGCAACCCGCGCCGGTAACTCGTCCGAAAAACGCGCTTCCGTTCGACACCCGAACGATTCTGTCTCCATCGGTAATCAAATCTACGTCGCCGGTAACGACTATCGTCGTTTTCAATTTGCGGGCAAGATCCGTCGCCGTTTCGGAGACGTCCTCGACGGAAAGCCGGGTATCGACCCCTCTTGTTTTCGCCTCGTCGGAAGCAAGGGAAAAAATTTCGGATGGATTTCCGCGAATAGCGCTGAAATCGACGCTTTCAATCAGCCTCCGAGCTGCGGCGGTCCGGAAGGAGGCTCCACCGGAACCTACGGGATCCAATACCGCAGGAATGGGTTTTTCGTTTGCCCGTTTTCCGGCGCAAATCATGGCGGAAATCTTTTCGCGTGTAGGGGCCCCGATATTGAGACCCAACGCATCGGCCATGGATACGATCTCGCCCACTTCCTCCTCCGCATAGGCCATCACCGGCGAGGCCCCCGCCGCCAACAATGCGTTGGCGGCAAAATTAACAACCACAAAATTGGTGATATAATGAACCAAAGGTTTTTTTCCCCTCATCAACGCCAGACTTTCCGACGCTTTCTCTACTAGTTTCTCCATATGCGACTCCCGATATGTCCATGCGAACGTTTTTTACCCTATTCGACAACCGATTTTCCGGCCCTCCATCGGCCGTCGAATTGTCATTTGCAATATAAGACCCGGTAAAAGCTTGACAAATGATGAAAAAGCGAGTTACCTGATGCATTAAGGGGAGTTCTTTGAATTTTCGTTTTTCATCGTCGCAAGCCTAATCGTTTAGTATCGACCTTCTTAGCTCGGAATAGATTGGAGAGTCAAATGAGTCCGAAAAAAATTTGCCGATTTTATTTGAACACGGGAATTTTGTTTGTATTTATCGTTCTTCCCTTTTGCGTTTTCGCTGAGGAAGAGATTCCCGTAATCGAAACCGAAACGGGAATTTACTATGTCGTGCAGAAAGGCGACACTTTGTGGGATCTTTCCAAGCGGTTCAACGACTCGCCTTGGCTATGGCCCGACCTTTGGAGTCAAAACGAACAGATAACCAATCCTCATCTGATTTATCCTGGTCAGAAAATTCGTTTGTTCCGGCGAACGGATGTCGAAAAGGCCAAAAAGGAAGTTCCTCCCGAATCTGCCGAAGAAGCTGGAGAGGAACTGGATTTAACGGAAAAGGCCCCCCGGTATTATGTCTACAGTCCGATCGAAAGCATAGGCTTTATCCGGGAAGAACCAGTCGAACCGCTCGGTTCCATTTTGAAAGTCGCGGACGAAAAAGAGATGATAAGTACCGGAGATACGGTTTTCATCAAGCATCCCGATATGACCTCGGTTAGTCTCGGCCAGAAATACGTGACGTACGAGACCATATCCCCGGTCGTTCATCCTGTATCCGGCAAGAACCTCGGAACACAGCATCTTCTGACCGGGGTGGTGGAAATTACGCGAACCGAGCCGAAATTTTCCGTGGCGACGGTTGTAAAAGCCTACAGAACGATACGTGTCGGACATTTGCTGATGCCATACGAACCAAGATCCCATAGAATTCCGATCGTCGAGAGCCAAGAAGGGCTTTACGGAAATATTGTGGCATCGGAAAAGCTTACGAAGTTGTTCGGAGACGATACTGTCGTATTCATCGACAAAGGCGAAATGGACGGCGCAAAGCCGGGTCAATTCTATCAAGTGTATAAGCAGGACAAGGTCCTGTACGATGAAAAAACGAGAGAAAGAGTTCTGCTGACGCCTATTGTGCTCGGCTCGATTTTGGTACTTCATACGGAAAGGAGCACGTCTACGGTTCTTGTCGACAAATCTGGGGGCATTCCGATAGGGGCCATATTCGGCGAACCTGTTCCCTGACGTATCCCGAAAATTCCCCGAGCGCCGAAACCACGAAGGCAACCAGAGCTTCCAGCTCTGGTTCGAAACCGCAGGGGTCGAACATTGTCGCCAATCCCGGCTCGCCGGACCAGGATGGTCCGGCTGCCTTCGATGGTCCGCGCTTTCAACGGAAACTCGAATTGAAACCCTTCAAAGCATACCTTTCCAGGGATGTTTTTCATCGCCTAGGTGACAACTGTAAGTTCGAGGAAAACGACCGCGCTATTCTACGACTGCTCCCAAGTAACCCGCAGCACTTCCTCGTAGGTAGTCACTCCCTCCAGAAGCTTTCTGACCGCGTTTTCCCTGAGGGTAACCAATCCCTCCTGCAAGGCTTTCAGTCTCAATCCCTCAAGGGAAGTCTTTTCTCCGGTCAGCTTCGCAAGCGACTCCGAATACGGCAGCGCCTCGAAAACGGCTACCCGGCCGAAATATCCGGTGTTGCGGCACCTTTGGCAACCGGTTCCCCTATAAAGGCGGACAGGTCCTTCCTTCCGAATTGTCAGCCCCAGTTCCTTCTTGAGCTTTTTCGTATCGATTTCAAAGGGTTCCTTGCAATATTCGCAAACTTTCCTGACCAAGCGCTGGGAGACGACGCCCGTAAGGGTGCTTCGGACCAGAAAGGCGGGTATTCCCAGATCCAGCAGGCGGGTTATCGCGGACGTGGAATCGTTGGTATGAAGGGTGGACAGGACCAAGTGTCCGGTTAGCGCCGACTGGACCGCGTTTCGGGCCGTTTCCAGATCTCTCATTTCTCCAACCATTATGATGTCCGGGTCCTGCCTGAGAATGTTTCTGAGGATGTTGGCGAAGGTGATGTCGATGCTCGTTTGGACCGCGATTTGGTTGAAATCCTCGCAAACCATTTCGATGGGGTCCTCGACGGTGGTGATGTTTATAGCCGGGCTGGATAGATAGCGCATGGTGGAATACAAGGTCGTGGACTTTCCGCTTCCGGTGGGGCCGCAAACCAGCACCATTCCGTGAGGACGTTCGATCATGCGGTAGTATCGCTCAAGGTCGTTTTTCGTCAGGCCAAGGTTCTCCAGGTCTTGGAAAAGAATGTCTGGCTGCATGATTCTCATCACAACCTTTTCTCCGAAAGCCACCGGCACGGTGGAAACCCGAATCTCGGCCTCGAACCCCGCTTTTTCCGTCTTGATGCGTCCGTCCTGAGGTTTTCTTTTTTCGGCCATGTTCAGCCGAGAAAGGTTTTTGATGCGGCTTAAAACGGCGGAATGAACGTTTTTCGGCAACTTGTACACCGTGTGAAGCACGCCGTCTATACGCATCCGCACAAGGCTGGAGTCCCTTTTGGGTTCGATGTGAATATCCGAAGCCCGTTGATCGAAAGCGTAGTTGAAAAGATGATTGACAGCGTTGACAATATGCTGGTCGTTGGAAGGCAACTCGTCCGAGGATTTCAGCCTGACGTATTGTTCAAGGTTCCCCAGATCGACCACAGGGGAAGCAAACTGGTTTTCGGCTGCGGCGATGGAGCATTTGAAGCCGAAAAATTCGTCTATCAGTTTAATAATGTCCGTTTTGGAACTGACGACCGTGTTGATCCTTAATTGACTCGCCCGGGCCACATCCTCCAAAGCCTCCAGATTGAACGGGTTCGAGGTCGCGGCCGTCAGGCAGCCATCGTCGATGGAAATGGGAAGGATAAGGTGCTTCATCGCAAACGAGCGAGGAATGGTCGTCGTCACGAGGTTCAAATCCAGCTTTAACGGATCGATTTTTTTATAAGGCATTCCCCATTCTGTCGAAAGGACTTGAAAAATAGTATCTTCGTCGAGCGACTGGGCGGTGACGTCGTTACGCTTGACGTTCATGGCCACTAACACATCGATGAAAGTGACCGGATTGGATATGCAAACTACATCACTTCCTTTTTTCAACCGCCTGTTTTTTTCGAGTTTTTCAAAATACTGGTCTTTGTTCTGCAAAATGCTCTTTGCCTGAGCTTTGGAAATCAAGCCGTGCATGATAAGATTTCGACATATTCTATGGGGAGAAAACGGGGAGAGATCCTCGCACGACATTTTGGATGCGTTCTTCAACGACAGCAACAACCTCCGAGATTGGCAGCGACCGGCGGAAAGGATCTTGGCGGACCTTTCACGCCCGTGTTTTGCTATGGATTCGGTCTACAATTTCAAACTCCAAGCTGGTAGTTTCCGTAATATAGACGACACCGCTCTCAGTGTCAATTCGGCATCTCTACAAACAACGCCATATTATTGTTTTGACGTTCCCTGCATAGAGTGGTTATATGTGGGAATGTGAAATGGAAAGAACCTTTCCCGGGTTTTAGGGAGTTTCCTACGACAGGATACGCATTGTTAACAAGGGTCCACATGGAGGTTGGAATGAAAAAACAATTCAGCATGTTCGTTTTCGTCATTTTACTGGCGGGCGCGATGGGATGCTCCAGTGCCTACAAGCCCAAACCCATGCCTTTCAAGTTGCCGCAAGCCTACGGCAACGAAACCAGGATCGGTGGAGCCACTGTCGCGGCCCAGGCCTTCGTCGAAAAAAAGAAAGCCGAAGAAGCTTTCGGCTTCGATATACGCGGAGCAGGTATGCTTCCGGTCCAAGTTGTCTTCGACAACCAAACCCCCAATTCTCTCGAAATCGAGGGAAATCAAACCTTTTTAGAGGACGATAGCGGAAACCTTTGGCCTCTGTTAAGCACGAGAGCCGCCTACGAACGTGCCGCAAAGAACTCCCAAGCCAGAACCATGGCCAAGGAAGGCGCCTATCACGGCTTGTGGGGTGCGGCGGCGGGCGCGCTGATCGGCGCCGCCATTGGCATCATCAGCGGGGACAATGTCGGCGCCGCGTTGGGAAAGGGAGCGGCGGGAGGCGCAGCCGCAGGCGCCGTTATAGGGTCGGCCAAAGGCTACGACTCGGACGAAGCCAGGCGGGAAATAAGCGGCGACCTTAGAGAAAAATCCCTCCAGAACAAGCCTGTGGCCCCGATGAGCATCGCGCACGGATTTTTGTTCTTTCCCGGCGAAATCCAATCCGCGAAAATGTTGCGACTGCAACTCAAGGAGAATGGTACGGGAGCCGTCCACGTGGCGAATCTCCCTGTGCGTCCCCTTCAATGAGATGAAACGCAAAGCCGGCAATTATCCTTTGTTTTAGCGAAGGCGGATGAAAAGCGATGGAATTTTCTTGACTCGTACCAATATATTTCTCTATAGTCCCATTTTCGCGATTAATATGATTTGTTCGCAAACCGATTTTAGCGGGACAGGATTCAAATTCCCGCATAGTGTTTAAAAAACTGGCTCATGATGAACTTGACGGTCGGCTTGTTCACGTGGAAATTTTCAGGGCCTTCCTCGAAAATGGATTGCCCAATCATGGGACGGTAGATTGCGGCCATCTCGAATGCGGGAAAGTAAAAAACGTTGTCGTGACGGGCCGTGAATTCGTCAGCCGCCGCGCGAAGCGTGCTCTTTGAATTGCAGGAAGCAGCGATTACATCGGAGTCTTTTCTGAATGTCGCCCAAAGATGAACCGGGGAGACGGTTATCAAAAGTTTGCATTCGGGATTATGTTTCGCCATGATTTCGTGAATTCGTTCCAGATTTTCGAGATTTTCGAAGTAGCGGCTTACACGAAATCGGTATCGGCTCATGTCACCCCCCTCGTTGACGTAAGGTCCCGACGGAAGACATATGACGGAGCCATCGTGCTTGTCCTCCCAGATTTCCGTCAATCCGAGCGTCAATACGAGAAGTCGCGCGGATTCCAGAGCTTTTTTGGAGTGGCGTATGTGCCTTGCGAAATCTCCCTCCGCCTCCCCTACCGAGTCGTAGAGGATGATCCTGCGGTAAGGATCTTGAATTTTGCCCGATTCGGGAGCTTTCCACCATCGAACCTCGGGTTCGAAGTCTTCGAAAGTATATTCGAAAACTTGGCGCATAGAAAACGTATTGTAAAGGCGCTCCCATGCGGCGCTTGCGTGAATGGCCGCCGGATGGCGGGCTTCTTCCCGGATGTAATTGAAACCCTTGTCGATCAGGCGACGCTTGATTTCCCTTGCGAAACACGAACCCATGGAGGCTATGGGAGTTTGGAGAGTCACCTTTAGACCTGTATTTTCGGGAAAAGGATAATCGCCGTCGGGGGGCGGATTGCCGAAACTGCCCGGCCATATCTGCCAGGATTCGAAACGATGAACGGGGTGCATTTTCGAACGTGCCATGCAATTTTCCTGTTGCTCTTTGAGGTTCTTTTCGTTTGGCGTTATCGATAGTCCATTTTTTCGATTCGAGCTTCGATTTCGCTGTTGTCGCCGCATGAAAGAATAAATTAGCCGGACCACGATTTCAATGTAATTCCGATTCGGTTTCATGTCATTTCCCATATGCAATGGAAGGATTAACGGAGACGGCAAGGCTATAATAACAATGAGCCGCAATTCAACCTTCAATATTCTAATGTATTCCCACGACACCTACGGACTCGGCCATATCAGAAGGACCATGGCCATCGCCTCCCACCTGAAAAGACCCCATGTCAACATTCTGATTTTGACCGGGTCTCCGATAGCCGGGAGGTTCTCCTTTCCCGAACAGATCGATTTCGTCCGCATTCCCGGAATGATCAAAAAGACCAACGACGAGTATCTTCCGCTTTCCATAAAGATCAATCCGAGACACGCCCTGGACATACGGAAGAAAATCATCACGGCGACCGCGAAAGCGTTCCAGCCTCATCTTTTCATCGTCGACAAGGAACCTCTGGGTCTCAAGAAAGAGGTGCTTCCGACGCTGAAATGGATCAGAAGTCGGTTGCCCGATACACAGACCATCCTCGGACTCAGGGATGTAATGGACGATGCCGAGACGGTCAGAAAGGACTGGAGCGAAAAGGGCGTCTACGAAAATCTGGAAAGACTCTATACCGAAATCTGGGTTTACGGCATCCGCGAATTCTACGACCCCATCGAAGAATACGCCATTCCGCCGAAGACCAGCGAAAAAATAAAATTTACCGGATACATCTCCAGGAAAATTCCCGGCAACGAGGCGACCGATAAGACAAGAAAGGAATTGGGAATCGGAAAGGACGAAAAGCTGGTAGTGGTAAGCACCGGCGGCGGTGGCGACGGTTCCGGCGTGATGGACGCCTATTTGACCATGCTGGAATACGAGCCCAAGCCTCTTCCGTTCAAAAGCGTTTTGGTTACCGGTCCTTTCATGCCCAAGGAGGAAAGAAGGCGAATTTCAAAAAGGGCAAAGGCCATGGGAATCCAGTTCTTCCATTTTTACCGGCAGATGGAAAAACTATTTGGCGCGGCGGATATGGCGGTGAGCATGGGCGGCTACAATACCCTTTGCGAAATCTTAAGCCAAGGGACCGTCAATTTGGTGATTCCCCGGGAAACGCCGAGAAAAGAGCAGCTTATCCGAGCCAAGGCGTTTCACAGGCAAAAACTGCTGGATTACATTCCATGGTGCGAGCTTAACGCGAAAAACCTGAAAGAAAAAATCTTCGCCATGCTCGAGTCTCCGGAACCATACCGGAAGGCCATATCCCGTTTCCCTCTGACCGGCATCGAAACCATGCGAAAACGCTTGGATTACTTTATCGACAAGGAGGATTGATTTGACGCGTTCGCCCGTTTTGGGGATGATCTTGAAAGGCTATCCCAGAATTTCCGAAACTTTCATTTCCAACGAGATTCTTCTTCTCGAGAGCATGGGATTCAATATCCATATATTTTCCATGAGACAACCCCGGGAGACTTTTTGTCACGACAGCGTAAAAAGAATCAAGGCGCCGGTCGTCTATCTTCCCGAGACTCTGCTCGAACCGCTGCCAAAGCTTTTATTTCACAACGTCCAGGTGGCGGCAAGAAATCCTCGCCAGTACATGTCCGCAGCCAAGACCGCTTTCAGGCGCTTTTGCCGGACCAGAAAGTCGGCTACGATCAAGCATCTGTTCCAGGCGGGCTATTTGGTCGCCAAGTTTCTGCCGAATAGCGGCGTGATCCATTTCCACGCCCATTTCGCCCATTCTCCCACGTCCGTGGCCATGTTCGCGTCTCGTTTGAGCGGAATTCCTTTCAGTTTCACCGCCCATGCCAAGGACATTTACACCTCCGATCCAAGGCAGCTGGTGGAAAAGATCGGGCTTGCCCGTTTTGTGGCCACATGCACCGACTACAATCGCAGACATTTGCAGACCTTGGCGAGAGGCAACCCGAAAGCGGCGGCCACGCCGGTTCTTAGGATTTATCACGGAATCGACATGGGACTGTTTGGCGAAGAAACCAGCCGCGCGAAGAATAAACAAAGGGCGCAGCCGCCCTTTCAAATCGTGACTGTCGCCAGACTGACGCCTAAAAAAGGTCTGCCAACCGTATACAAGGCGTTGAAAATACTGAAGGACAAGGGGATTCGCTTCCGGCATACGCTTATCGGGGACGGAGAAGACCGGGAAAAGACTCTGTCCCTGATTCGGCGACTGGCCTTGGAAAACGATTCGCTTTGGATCGGGACCCAACCCCACAACGTGGTCTTGGAACATTATCGAAAGGCCGACCTGTTCGTGCTGGGATGCGAAGTGGCCAAAAACGGCGACCGCGACGGCATCCCGAATGTTCTCGTCGAGAGCATGGCCATGGGCGTTCCGGTGGTTGCAACCAATGTTTCCGCGATTCCCGAACTCGTCCGGGACCAGGAGACAGGGCTTCTCGTCTCTCCCGACGATCCATCGGCCCTCGCCGGCGCCATTAGGAGACTGTTGGAGGACGAAGACCTGAGAAGCCGAATCATACCGGCCGCAAGAGAATTCGCAACGCGATATTTCGACAACGAGAGACCGATTCTTCAATTGGCCAGCGCATTTCAAACCTACGCCGGGCTTTAGAGGAACCGTCGCATATACACGAACCTCGCGGGCGTTCCTCGGTTCGGTTCCACGGTCAGACCGGGACGTTACCCGGTGTATTCCACCACAAGAATGGAAATGTCGTCGTCGATTTCACTTTCTCCGCAATGCGTTTTCGCGGATAAATAAAGCGTCTCGACAAGTTCCTCCGGAGTTCTTCCCGCGTTCTTCTCCAGAACGGCATAAAAACGATTCTTGCCGAAAAATTCCCCGTTTTTGTCGCACAGTTCCAAAATGCCGTCCGTATAGAGTACGATCTTATCGCCGGGGACCAGCTGTTTCTGGTCTTGTCCATATACAACGTTTTCGTCGGCGCCGATTACCGGTCCTTTGTTGTCGAGAATTTCGAGCCGGTTGGCTTTTCGGACAACGACCGGCGGGGGGTGGCCCGCGCAGCTGTAGGTTAGAATGCCGGATGCGGTGTCGATGGTCATATGGATAATGGTGAAAAAACTGTCGAACCGCTCGAAAGGAAACGACCGGTTTAGGCTGTTCAAAACCGCTTGGGGGATTTGCTCGACCGAGGTTCCCTCCGCGACGGTCTTTCTGCTCGCCAAAAACTGGGACACGGCCACCGCGATAAGCGCAGCAGAAACGCCGTGGCCGCAGACGTCAAGCATGTACAGACCGATTTGGTCCTTTCCGTAATAATGAATATTGAAAATATCCCCTCCGATTTTTCCGGAGGGTTCGAATTTCCAGGCCATTTTGATTCGTTCGGCAAGGGGGACCGCCTCGGGCAAAAGGCTTTTCTGGATTTCGGCGGCGGCGGCCAAATCCAATTCGATCTGGGCCTGCTTCCTTTGCAACTCCATCTTTTGCAATTCCGTTTCCGTGACGTCGTAGATCAGCACCAAGGTCATTTTTCGGCCTTCGTACGTGATGAAGCGCGTGCTGAATTGCATGTATTTTTCCACCGGTCGGTTGTCGATATAGAATTTTCTGTTAAGCCGGACCCTGTCCGCAGGAACTCTTTCGACCAGAGTTTGAATGACGGACTTTCTAAGAACGCATTCCCTGCAAGCTTGCGCCTCTCCGCAGGGCTTGTTCTCCAAAACCGAGTGGATGCAGCCCGAAACTCCTCCGAACCTGTTATTGACGACCGATTCCGCAGCCCTGTCGAAGAGTTCGAAAAAATAATCGTTGACCTGGAAAATCTTGAATTCCTCGTCGACGATAAGCACCGCCTGGTCCATATTGTCGAGCAGTAGGTTAAGGAATTCGTTGGATTCCCTTAGATCTCTCAATTGGGTTTTCATTTTTATAATTTGTTTATAGGAGATGTTGTGTTATTTCAAGAGGCGCTATTCGCCCGACAATTCATATCATCTCTTCGATCGGCTTGTATTCAAGTCCGAACGCCTCGGAAACCCCCTTGTACGTGACAAGGCCCTCGACAACGTTTGCTCCCAGCGCTATTTCAGGGTTTTCCGCCATGGCCTTTTTCCATCCTTTGTTGGCTATCTCCACGGCGTAGGGAAGAGTTGCGTTGGTGAGAGCCAATGTCGAGGTCCGGGGCACGGCGCCGGGCATATTGGCCACGCAATAGTGGACAATCCCGTCCACCGTGTAGATGGGGTCTCCGTGCGTAGTCGGCCTGCTTGTCTCGAAACACCCGCCTTGATCTATGGCCACATCCACAATCACGGACCCGGGTTTCATCGTTTTAAGCATATCCCGCGTCACCAGCCGGGGCGCCTTGTATCCGGGAATCAGCACCGCACCCACGACAACGTCGGCCGTCTGGATCAAATCTCGCAAAACCGCCGGGTTCGAGTAAATCGTAAAGCAATTGGCCGGCATGACTTCGCTCAGGTACCGCAAACGGTCTAAATTCTTGTCCAAAACATACACTTTGGCGCCAAGTCCGCATGCCATTTTCGCCGCGTTGATCCCGACCACTCCGCCTCCGATTACAACCACGTTGCCCGGTCCGACCCCCGGCACTCCTCCCAAGAGAATGCCTCGCCCCCCCTGAGCAATCTCCAGATATTTCGCCCCCTGCTGAACGGCCATTCGACCGGCCACCTCGCTCATGGGAGTCAGAAGCGGAAGAGAACCGTCCTTTTTCTGAATCGTCTCGTACGCGATGGCGATCGACTTGCTCTTCATGAGGCCGAGCGTCTGGCGCTCGTCGGCCGCCAAATGAAGGTACGTGAACACGATCTGGCCTTCCCGCAGCATTTCGCACTCCGCCGGTTGCGGCTCCTTCACATGCATGACCATGTCCGCGGTTTCGAATATTCGCTTCGCCTCGTCGACGATCTCCGCGCCCGCCTGGAGATAGGCCGCGTCGTCGAACCCGCTTCCGATGCCCGCATTCTTTTCGACAACGACTTCGTGCCCGTTCGCTATCATCGCCTCGACCCCCCCCGGGGTCATGCATACTCGATTTTCCTCGACTTTGATTTCCTTCAAAATTCCAACACGCATGAATACCTCCTGGCATATTCGTCATCGCCCGCTCCCCTCGAAAGCAACCGGACCATCCTAATCTGGCTTGCCGAGGTTCAAACATGTTCCACCAGTGCGGCGTCGGGCCAGAGCCGCAATCTCTGGTTGCCTTCGAGGGCTTTCGGAACTTTTCGCGATCAAAAAAACCCGGAGAAGATTAAAACAGATAAAGGATGTATGTCAACGAAATTGACTTGCACTCAATATCGCGCTAAACAAGGTCGAGTTCGCCGAAGAAAAAAATCTCAGATTTTTTCCCGACTCACGTGAAAAAGAAGGGTCGCCCAAGTGACGCTGCTTTTTCCCATGTAAAGAAAAACAACGCAGCCGAGCAGTTGAAGGAGAAGAATCAAGGCGGGATTCCAAAGTTGCCTCAAACCGTGGAAAAGATCCACCGTGTATGCATCCGGGGCATGGAAAATCATGGCCGCCGCAAATCCGTACAAAACGGCGCACAGGCTCATCTTCTGATACGCGGAGATTTTGCCTTCGCCCCGATAGTCGATCCGGTAAAATTCCGAAGCGAACCGCCATGCTTGGGTTACGGCCAATGCCTCCAAAAAAGCGCACCTGAAAAACCCGTTCGCGAAAAGATATAGACCCAGAAGGCCCGCAACGCAGTAAACTGCCGAAGTCACCGCTTGGATCGGAACCACGGGGCTGCCGTCCAAATTGTGAGCAAAAGCGATTTTCTTCGTTTTTCCCGTAAATACGAAATGCCGTCCGTGAAAACATTTCCGAAGAAATCGGCCGCACTCGCAAAGGGGTTTGCCGTAGCAGCATCCGAAACTGACGCAGGCAAGACGGCCGACACCCTCCCCGAAGGCGTAAGCTATCGCCAGCGACGCCACTACCGACATTACGGGCGCTTCGAAGCCGAATACATTCCTGGAAAACAAAACCGCCCAAGGAGCTACGACCAAGCCCACGAAGGACGCTCCCCCGATGCTGAACGCGCTCCTCTTCTTCTCGACCAGCCTCGCGATCATTCCGGCGGACGGCAGCGTCGCCGCGAAAACCGCCCCCGCGACGACCAGAATGCCGGACACGGGAACATTCACAGCTCCCGTCATGACAATCATAATCGACGTGGCCAGGACCACCGCGACGGCGTTGAACAATCCGTAGTAGGTAAAATTCGTTCCCGCCCAAGAACCGTCCTCGCTCTTCCTTCCGGGCACGGTTGCCAGGAACTGCCATTTTTCTTTCGGAAGATTCTTGAATCCCCAGCAGAGAAGAAGCGTCAACAGCAACGCCAATATCGAGATCAAGAGTTCGTTCATTATTTCACCTTGCGAATATCCGGGTCGCGATTTCCGAGCGCGCCGCGACCTCCGTCTCCACCAGAGGCCTTCCCAGTCCGGCCGAAAACCGGCTTTGTACATCCCGCCTTCCCAGGTTAACGACAATGTCGGGGGAAAACGCGACTTTTCCTTTTTGAAACAACAGGACAACCGTCGAACTTCCCGGTTTGAACAAGCTTTTGGGACATCCTTTTTTTAGGAACATGCCGGGGGAAACGTCCCTGGGATTTTCATAGCCGATTTCGCTATAGCACTGGAGAATGCCCCCGATCATCAGCGCCGCCACCTCGACTATGGCGACCAGCCCCGCGCTGGTCCCTCCTTCCACGTCGGTATCGACGATCGTCACCACCCGCTTGTTTTTCGAAAAAGGCGAGTCGATAGCCGTCGCCGCCCCAGGATTGCACGAATGATACGCGCCGTCCAATTCGTAAACGTCCAAAACCTTTCCCGACACCGGCGTGTGGTTGTAGTGGTATTTTTCGGGCGTCAGTCTGAAAATAGAGTAGGCGCCGTTCCGAAACGATTCGATCCATCTTTCTTTTTCCTCGCCCAGAAGCTCCTCCAGCCCGAAAAACTTTTCCTTTAAGAAAAGCATGGAGTTTGTCGCCAAAGAACCCGCCAGCATTTTCGCGTCCGAAGGAGACACGACCGAGGACGAATTTTCCGGCATGGGACGAGCTTTCCAGTACCGGATTTTTCTTTCGAAAATCCTTCTTGGATTGTTCAGGCTTTCCGGGTCCAGACATTCGGTAAGGTCGATATTCAATGCCTTTACGATTTTCGCCCTGTCGAGAAGACGTTCCTTCAAAAAAAGATCGTAGTTGAAAAATCCTATGATCGAGGACATGCGGGCCGACGTCAGAGCCTTGAAAAGCGCCGGCGCCTTTTCCCGAGCGTCGCAGTAGATCATGTTGACGAGCCTGTCACCGAAAAGCTTTTCGGTTTTCACCGACTGGCCGTCCCGCTCCACGTATTGATGAACCATGGACACACAGGTCATTTTCTATTCCTTTTCGTTTTTTTCTTTCATGGAATGGATCGTCAAAACCGTCAAATGGACGAGTTTCCTCAAGGTATCCCGGTCCGCCTCGCCTCTTGCGAATTCCCGCCGGGCTTTCTTGAAAAACTCGGACGGAGAAACGTTCCCTGCAGCGGCAGAGGCCGCGTCCGCAATCGCGTCACGAAGAGTTCCATTTGCGGAAAATTCCGACGCGACAACCTGTTCCATCAAATCCAGCGCCTCCCGCGTGTGCCGCTCCTTCAGCCGGTCCCGATAGAATTTTTCAGCCATGCAATTAAATTCCCGCGCCGGTATTTTCATGGGGTCCTTCGCGTTAGTCTGCTCAAGTATGCCCCTGGTCAGCTTTCCTCCGGCGGAGTTTACCGACGGGTCTTCGATCCTCGCGGAAAGGTCCTTCACGGTTTCCGACAATCCCATCATTTCGATCAAATCGGCGGCGTCTTCCTTCAATATTTCCAACAACGCCCTGCGGTATTCTATATTGTAAACCCTGAGATATCCCGGGTACCTCCGGCTGAATCTCGTGCGTTTGGTTCTTTTGAGAATTCCGGCCATGAAAATATTGCCGGTGTTCTTTTTCACGAAAAACGTCGGAATGCCGATGGCCGCGCCGAAAAACACCTGCCGTCTTTCACTCTCCACCGACGGAGCGTCCGGAATGTGCCCGTGGCCCAACTTGCCTTTCAGTATGTACTTGTAGGCAAGCGCGGTTACGAGGTTTTGAAGGTCCACCGCCCGACCCATGTCGGAGAGGATGTCCGCGAAAAGACTGTAATGGCGTCCCTCGAAGCCCGAAAAACCCATGTCGCAATATTTTCTGATCCGGTACAGGAAATAAACCGGCATGGCCGCGTGAAACACCCCCATTGCCGCCAAGTCTTCCTTCAGTCTCAGGTCGTTCCCCACGGTGCCGTCCAGGCCCGGACTTTCGTCGGTGCTCAGGAGAGACGCGAGGTAATCGACGATTCGAAAATCCGTGACAAAGTCTCCCGCAAGTCCCAAAACCCGGCTGACGGTCCTGTCTATCCACTCGGGTCCGAACGGAGTGATCGGAAGGCCGCAGAATTTCAGGCGCGCCTTCTTTTTCCAGCGTCTCCAGATCATTCGCAAATGGGTGAAATCGAGTTCGTGCGGAAGAAATCCCAAAGCTCGTTCGGGGTGAAAGTCGGTGAACGCGAGACGATAGGGCGCGGCGCTGTAGGCTCCGACGAACAGCGGAAGAAAATGCTCCACTATTTTAATGGCGAGGTCGCCGAAATATTTTTCGTCCCGGAAATCGAACCCCGGGTTTTCCTCGCGCAGGGCCGAGGTCAGCTTCCGGCTGCTCAGGCTGACGTGCGTCCCGTTGTTGGCCAGGCAGATGTTGGACATGTTCGGGAGCACCACCAGGTTGGTATGGATAATTCCGGCCTTCTTGAGTTTCGCGGCGGCGTTCAACTGGCTTCTCGACAGCACTTGGTGGCACAGGCGCATGTATTCGTGCTTTTCTTCTCCCTTGTCCCACCCGGAAAGGCACGGGCTCATGAACAGGCGCCTGTAGAACGAATCCGAGGTCAACTCGTTCAACAGTTTCTGGCGTACGGGAGGATGGGGGGCGAAATATACGGAGGCTATCTGCCCCAGACGGGCAAGTTCGAACTTTTCGTTGGCGTACTCGGTCAGGAACCGGCAAAGAAGATAGCGCAGAAGCGTTTCCTTGGCCGCCGCCGTTCCCATTCCCGTCTCTCTTTTCAAGAACGGCGGATAGAACGAATAGGTTTCCGGAGAAGTATTGTCGTTGGAAAAATGGCTCAGAAAACTCTCTCCCGCCCCGCGAACGGCCGGGTGGGTCCTGGATTCGCCAAGGCTTTCCGCCAAGGCCAGTTTCAGAAGATAGCTGACCGGGACTCGCACGTGCTCCTCGCCCGCCTTCGTTACGAGAAAAGAGTCGGCGTCCTTTCTCTTGGGTCCGGTCCAATCCTTTTTGTCGGCCAAAAGATCGCGTTCGAAAACATTTTCCGCATATCGGTTCAAAATCCTTCGAGGAAACCTGATCCAGCTGTTTTCCCAGACCTTCTCCGCATTTTCGTCCAGGAACTGCTCCAGGCCGACCAGCGCCTTTTTGGGCGCATCCCCGGAGGCGGCTCTTTTCAGCATGTTTTTATAGAAGCGCGACTCTCTAATTATAATGGGTAGATCGACATCCCGCCTGTCGCCCACGACCACGGTCTGAAGCTCGTTTTCCACTCCCGCCGCCGCGTCGTTCAAAGAAAAAGGCAACGACAGGCAAAATCGATCCTTGGAAACTTCGGACACTCCCAATGCCCGTTTTATTTTTTTCAAGTCGTGAAAACGACTCGGTTCTCTCGAATATGATTGTACGGGATGCGCGATTTCCACAGCCGTGTTTTTTCCCACATCATTCTCCTTGCTTTGCGCGAATTCGGACAGCTAAACCAAATACGATCTACAAATCGCGTGTTTGCAGGGAATTAAAAGCGGGTGAAATGTCGATTAGTTAGTTGGTATTGAAAAGGCAGGCGTAGAACAATAGAAGGATGCTGATCACCTGAAGCGCTTTTTTTCCGGATTCGGAAAATCGCCAAGGCGGAAGCAGGAACGATACGCAAAAACCGCCGCAGGCGAAAACCACGGTGAAATATTCGGCGTTCCCCGGCGCCCAAGGGACCGCGAGCGCCGTCACGTATACGTAGCTTGTCAAAGCCAAGGATATGGCCTTCAATCTTCGGTGTCCCCGAACTATCGCCAAAATTATGGATGGAACAACGAACAATATCCCGAAGGGTCCGAACCAGGAATATTGGCCGTTGGGTGCCCATATGATCGAAAAGGGCTCGGCGGCTCCGTTCATTCCGAATACGGGCGCCAAAAACAAGTCGTGGATTTTCATGAGCATCCCCGTCAGAGAAAACCCGAGGACGAAATCGACCAGGAATTCCAGAGGTACCGTGAAATGGGCGCTTTGCAGGAAATATCGCAGGAGGTTCGCGACCGCGCCTACAAGGACGTTGCCTTCCGCCATTGCTCCCGTCGCCTCGCCCCCGCCGAGCCATCCCCCGAACCGGCCGATGTTGAAAACGAACAACCACGCCTGCGAAAACACAACCGCAGGGACCAATGCCGCGACCGCCGTTTTCCAGTTGTTTTTTAAAAGCGCCGACCAAGTGGTTGTTCCATGGCGCCTTATGAAAAGCACGCACGACAACATGACCAAGATCGCGGGAAACGTCAGACACATGTTTTTTCCCGAAATGGAGAACAGAACGCCCAATATCAACAGGATGAAATCCCCGAATTCCGGAAGCTCCAGGGACCTGTAGACGGAGAGAATGCACAAGAGCGACGCGGCGGCCGGGACGATTTCCATTCCGGGCGTCGTGGAGAGAAATACAAATCGAGGGAATGACAACGTGATCAAGGTGACCGTGAAAGCGGTCGGGGGCCAAGCGTATCGCCTGGACAGAGCGTAGGTGGAAAAACCTATGGAAAGGTACGCCAGAAAACCTATCAGGCCGGTCCCCGCGCTGGTACTGGTCCTAAGGAACAGATGCGGCAGTATCGCGGCGTTCAACGGAAACAAAGGCTCTCCGCCGTTCGACTCGGGGGACAGGAGAGAAACTTCGTTGCCTCCGAGACGCACTATCGCTTCCAGGTGACACTGGTCGCACGGAGCGGGAGTCTCCCCGAAAACCAGAAAACCGAGATAGCCGAACGCGACCGATATCGCGACGATCGCTACGGGATGTCTTTTAAAAACGAACTTGACGACCTCGAAAATCCGACCAAAATGGGATCGCGACTTGGCGATCGCCCAAGCCGCCGCCCCGCAGACAACGATTTCTCCAAAAAGCGACGCCTGCGGCCGTCCTATCAGAAAGGCAGTTTGAAAAAGAAAAGAAAAGGTCATCAGCGTACACATGATGGCGTAGGAGGCGGCTTCGGAAAAACTGTTTCCTCCGCGGAAAAAAAACAGAAAGAAAGCCGTAATCAAAAGAGCGATCTCCCCGTATGCGGCAATGGTCAAAAACAAGTTCATGTATGGCGATAACCGTTCGCGGGTTTAGGCGGTCGACATTTCAACGCTTCTCTTCTTCCAATGCACGTTCCGGTTTCTTTTCTCCATGTTCTTTTACTTGCTTTTCCCGTTCCCTTTTCGCTTTTTTTTCCTTCAGGTATTCCACGATCTCGATCATGAAATCCCTCATGTCGGTCGCAAGCTTGAGGCATTCGGGACAGTATACTTTCCTTCTGATTTTGTCGTGCTTTTCCAGTTGGTGCCAATACCAAGCGGGATAGGGCGACCCCTTGCAAAACTTCTTGCCCGTGTATTCGGCGATCGGACACCCGATGCATACCAGCACGTAAAAGATGCGACACGGCGGACAATCGTACACGCCGCCGTCGGCTCCCTCGCCGGCGATGATCCTGTTCCATTTCCTGACGGACGCCTCCATGATTGAAATCTTGTCCATGTTGGCCCCTCCTCGTTTCGGGTTGGGAAGCGCGGGACGAATCGCGATGCGCTTTTCGCGTCGCGCCCCTTGCGTTCATGTTGGGGTTGCATGCTTCAGGCATTTCCAGAAATTCCGGTGTACGTGAAGACATCTTTTTAAAACATAATCCATTTTCTTCTTTTTTGCCCCGGCGGCGGTACGTTCGGGGTCGCTGGCGGTTTGTCCGGTCATTTCCTTCAAGACGGCTTTCACGGAAGAGCGAAGCACCCCCAGATTGTATCCTCCCTCGAGGGTAAACACGATTCTGCCCGAGCAGCATTGGTCCGCGATGTTCATGACGGAGCGGGTCAGGACCGCGAAACCGTCGGTGCCGACTTTCATGCCGCCCAGAGGGTCGGCCTTGTGGATGTCGAAACCGGCGGAAACAATGACTATCTCCGGTCCGAACTCCATCGCGACGGGTTTCAGAAGCCTTTCGAAAATGGCGGCGTATTCGGCGTCCCCGTAGCCTTTTCCCAGCGCGACATTGATCGTGTAGCCCTCCCCCTTTCCCAATCCGGTTTCCGTTATGAGGCCGGTTCCGGGATAATGGGGAAACTGGTGGGTCGAAAAGAACAGAACGGAGGGGTCGCACTCGAAAGAGTGCTGCGTGCCGTTTCCGTGATGCACGTCCCAATCCACGATCAGCACGCGTTTCAATCCCAGCGCGTTTCGAGCGTAATGGGCGGCCAGGGCCGCGTTGTTGAAAATGCAAAACCCCATGGCCCTGCCCCGTTCCGCGTGATGGCCCGGCGGCCTTTGCAGACAGAAGATCCGTTTCTTCTTTCCCGATACAACGGCCTCGACCGCCTTGAACATGCCGCCGGCCGCGAGAAGCGCCGCTTGGTAAGAGCCCGCCGACGTATGCGTGTCCGCCGAAAGGGACGACTGCTCGATCCCGTCGGTGGCGGCAACCTGCTCGAGGTATTCGGCGGAATGGTTCATGAGAATCTCCTCCTTCTCCGCCGGCCTGGGCCGAATCGACTCCAAACACCCGTCCATGTCGGGTTCCTCTATCATCTCGTACAGCGTTTCCAGCCGCTTTCGACTGTCAGGATGCCCCAACCCGGTGATATGATCCAGGTATTTCAAATCCTTGACAATTCCCGCGTCGTTCAATTTCAAATTGGCTCCAACCACCTTTTCAAAAGGGCTATGCTATTCATCGGGATCAACCCCGGGAGACACGACGAGAACGGGACAGGGCGAATGCCTGATTACCGCCTCGGTCGTCGAACCCGCCAGCAATTTCTCGATCGTGCCATGCCTCCTTATCCCGACTATCATCAAATCCGCCGCGTGTCTTTTCGCATGCCGCATGAGCGCCTCCGACGGAACGCCCGTATCGACGGCCGCCAGTATCCTCGGCCCTTCCTCCACGCCCCCCGGAAACGTATCCAGCAGGCGTTCCCGCAATCTTTCGAGCAGCCGTTGCTGAACTTCTCCGTATCTCCCCCCGCCCGCGTTCTCCTCGTACTCGCGCATGGGGCTTTCCACGGAATGGAGCAGATGGATTTCGGCGTCGAAACGGTCGCCGAAAAAGCGCGCGTATTCCAAAGCGGGCGTGATTTCCCTGGAAAGGTCGCACCCGACCACGACCTTCTCCAAAGAAAGGGCGGCGTTGGTTTCGAAAACCGGGACCTTTTTCGACGGACGAATCACTAAAAACGGCCGTTTTTTCAGCCCTCGGGCCATCCGCTCGACCACCGTTCCGATCATTAAACGCTTAAGCCCCGAAATCCCGTGGCTGACCGCGACAACCAAATCGACGTCCTCCCGCTCGGCCGCCTCCGACACCGTTTCCACGGGGTCTCCCTCGGCGGCCACGGGCAACCAGTCCACCCTGTACGGCGCCATGATCTCCTCGATTTTCTCCAAGGCCTTGGCCGCCTTTTCCTTCAACTCCCCGCTCCGCTGCGGCAAATGGGTGGCGTACAATTCGTCCTCCGGAACATGCACCGAATGAAACACCAAAAGCGTCGCTCCCAAACTCTTCGAAAGCCCGACTCCGTAGTGCAGCATCTGAGGGGTGAAAGCGGAAAAATCCATAGCGCACAGAATCTTTTTCATTCGAATTTCCATAAATGTTTTCCTCGGCGACACGTTTGGGGGACATACTGCGGAATTCCCGATAAACCGACGACCATCTTCATTGATAGCAGATGCGAACAACGCGCGCAAGAGCCACTGGTCTTTTCTCCGCAGCGTCGTCCAAGCGAAGCCCGCCGCATTCCCTCCGCCAAAACATCCTTGAGATGCGGATAAAAACAAGATATATTCCGCGAAAAGACGCTTCAATGCAAGGCGGGTTGGGCCGATTCTTTCATCGACGTCCCGGCCGCCTATGCGCCTCGAATGATCATTATCGAAACGACGGAGAAATTCGCCATGGATTTAACAGCCTTTCTGCCCGTTCTTTTTACTTTGATATTTTTTCTGTTTTTTTTCGTTTCCATCGTCAGGAGCCTTAAAAAAATCGCGGAAAAAACCAAAAAGCCCGCAAGATCCCAGCATAAGCTCCAAACCGGCAAAAAGACGGGATGGAAAGACCTCTTCGGCGATGTCGTCGCCCAAATCCAAAAGGAAATCAAGGCGGCCAAAGAGCAGCAGGAACAACTTGCGCGCGACAAAAAAGCCACGGCGGGCAAAGGAAATACCCGTCAAAGCAAGCTCGTTTGGGACAAGAACGCTCCCCTCCCTTCTCCGCCCCCGCTTCCCGCCGCAGAAACGCGAAAGAAAAAAATACGGGCCCGTACCCCCGAGTCACAGCCCCAAGAACCTGCGACTCCCCCAGCGCCGGAAAACGCCACAACCGTTTCGCCCCCGATCTTCGAAACCTCAGCGGACGAACTTCGGAAGGCCGTCGCCTGGTCCGAAATCCTCGCCCCTCCCCTTGCCATGAGAGAAGATCACGACCGTTTCCGAGACTTCTGAAACGTCGGAAACAATTTTATTTGTAAATTGCATATTATGGTTTTATTATACTTTCCTTCGCCGGAATTTCGGCACGGCCTTCGGGAGCAATAGTTAGCTTTTCGGCACGAGCGTTTTGTCCGGGCGAAAATCGGATTCGAAAAAAAGCATGAATACAAGAGGCGCAATACAAATGGTGTACCCCGGCATCGTTCACGTAACCAAAAGACTCAGACAAATATCCCATGGCTTGGACAAACACTCGAAATTCATCCAGGAAAAGTACAAGATCACCATTCCCCAACTGATCTGCCTATGGGAAATTTCCCAAAGGGGACCCGTACCTCTCGGCGAGTTGACAAAAAACGTTTTTTTGAACAAAAGCACCGTCACCGGAATAGTCGATCGGCTGGAAAAGCGCAATTTGGTCCGCCGCAACCGTATCAGCGTCGACCGCCGGCAAATACACGTGGAAATCACCGAGGAAGGTCTCGCCTTTCTCGAGCAGGCCCCGACTCCCCTGCAGGAAAAGTTCCAAAAGAAGTTCGCGGAGTTGGACCTTAACGAACGCGAAGACATCATGAAATCCATCGACAGGATCGTCGAGCTGATGGATTTGGACGACGCCCCCATCGAGTGAGGCTTTGAAAACCCAAACGGGGTAGGGACCCCTTTGATTGCCGGTTTCGGTTGCAGCAATGATAGACAGGGACGTACATATCGAGATCGATCAAGAAAGGTGCGTCGGATGCGGCCTGTGCGTCGCCGCGTGCCCTTCGGAAACCTTGGTCGTGAAGGACGGCAAGGCGGTTGTCGCGGGCGACCGTTCCCTGTCCTGCGGCCACTGCGAAGCCGCGTGCCCGGTCGATGCCATCCGGGTTGCCGGTCTCGACTCCGACACGCCCCGCTTTCGCTCCTTCGAGAGTTCCGACGAATGGATACCTTTCGGCCGGTACGACGTGTCCGGCCTCTCAAGCCTTATGCGCTCGCGCCGCTCCTGCCGAAATTACAACCCCGACCCCGTGCGGCTCGAACTTCTCGAGGACTTGATCAACGTGGGCATTTGCGCCCCGTCGGGCACGAACAGCCAGAAATGGACGTTCACCGTCCTTCCCGACCGCGCGGCCGTCATGACCGCAGGGGATTTGATCGGCGATTTCTTCCGAAAACTGAACCGCCTTGCCCGAAACTCTCTCTTGCGAAAAAGCTTGAAATTGATCGGAAAGGGAACCCTCGACCGCTATTATCGGAACTATTACCGGTCGGTGCAGAAAGCCATCGAGCAGTACGACCGAACCGGCAGGGATCGTCTTTTCCACGGCGCGACCGCCGCGATAATCGTAGGCTCCCGGCCCGGTGCCAGCTGCCCCGCCGAGGACGCCCTCCTGGCCTCCCAGAACATCCTCCTGGCCGCCCACGCCCTGGGCCTCGGTTCCTGCCTGATCGGCTTCGCCGTCGAAGCCATGAAACACGATAGAAACATCGCCCGAAAACTGGGCATCCCCGACGAGGAAAACGTCCACGCCGTTATCGCACTAGGATGGCCCGAGGAGACCTATCGGAAGGTATGCGGTCGAAAAAGACCGGTTGTCCGGATCTTTTCGAATTGTCCGGTTACAATAGCATTATTGGCTAAGCCGCAAGTCTGAATTCGATTTCTCCTGTTTGAAACCATTCGTTGTTTATCTTCAGGCATTCCAGCGCGGCGAGAGCGACCGATTCCTCAAGGGACCAGCTCGTTCTGTTGCGCTTTTGACGATCCGCCACGGCCGGGTCGTTCATTTTTTCGCCTATGCCGCCGCCGTTTCCCGAACCCAAATCCTTCCTGACGGCATAGCATGGTATGGAGGGTCTGTTTCGTTCAAGACAAGATACCGGCTTTTCCATTACAGAGGCCCGGTCGTTGGCGACACTTTTTATTTCAGCCGCGCGGGCCGTAGGCGAACGACTGGAAAATGAGCGATGCGCGTGGAGGTATAGCTTGACGCGGTTCTCTTGTTTTCATATTATCGGGCATCGACATATTTTACGTCTTGATCGAAGGAGGCGCGCGGGTGTCGTTCTCCGAGTCCGAGAGAAAGGTCGTGGAACTCTGTTCTATAATGGAAGGGGAGGTTTTTGGGGAGTCCGCGATTTTCACGGAAAAGACCGTAGCCAAGGTGGTTTGCGATAGACCGTCCGCGATTGTGAAAATTCATCGATAAGACATGATCTTCCACAATTTTAAAGGAAATGCCATGATCGAGATAGACATACCCGGCGGCCGAAAACTGGAATTGAAACATTTGGTATTGGACTACAACGGCACGATGGCCGTGGACGGCAATATCGCGGCCGGAGTGAAGGACTTGCTCGATGCGTTGTCCCGGAACCTCCATGTGCATGTCGTGACGGCGGACACGTTCGGGAACGCGCGGGACGGTCTGGCGGGTATTTACTGTTCCGTTCATATCCTGGGGGCGCAAGACCAGGCCGGGCAAAAGCTGAATTACGTCAAAGGTCTGGGCGCCGAGAGCGTCGTTTGCATCGGCAACGGGAGAAACGATCTGTCCATGATCCGGGAGGCCGCGTTGGGGATAGCCGTCGTTTTGAAAGAAGGCGCCTTCGGGCAAGCTCTGATGTATGCGGACATAGTCTGCACGGATATCGTTTCGGCTCTGGAGTTGCTCGTTTACCCGAAAAGACTTCAGGCTACGCTGCGAAATTGAAATCGTCGCCAACCTCTCTCCATGCCGGAAGATCGCAATGCTTCTGAAAGGCAACTTCGAAACTTTTTTTCTCACCAGTATTTTGCAGCTTTTGTGCAACGACCAAAAGAGCGGCATCCTTCGCCTCAAAAAACAGGAACACGAAATCAAGATAATCTTCAAGGAAGGCGATATCGTTTATGCGGTAGGGTCGGCGAAAGAGACGCGTTTAAGCTTTTCTCTTCTGAAAAGAGGGCTTGTTTCGAAAAAACAGGTCGAGGAATGCCTGCGCCTCGCGAAAGCAAGGAGGCATTCGCTTGAAAAGGTACTGGTGGAAAAAGGTTTTGTCTCCTTGGAAGACCTGCAAGACATTATCAACAAGCATGTCGAGGAGATCATCTTCAAGCTCTTTCTTTGGGAAAAAGGCGAGTTCGAATATCAGGACGCCCTTATTAACTTGCGGGGGGCTGCGGCCACGCGGCTGAACACCACCAAGGTCCTGCTGGAGGCGTCCCGGCGGATCGACGAGATGTCGATCATCAGAAAACAAATCACGAGCGACAAACAGGTTTTTAAAATCTCGGAGACAATCCAGGGCAAGGAGGAGGTGAAATTGAACGCCGAAGAATGGCGAATCCTGTCTTTGATAGACGGAAGCCGTTCCGTGCGCCAAGTCGTCGAAGAAAGCGGCTACGACGAATTCGTCGTTTTCAAGGTCTTGTATTCCCTCGTTTCCTCGGGGCTGATAACCGACGCGCAAAGCACGGCCGGGAAGTCGGAAAAGAAAGAGAAGGAGCGGAGGGAATTCCAGGAGCATGTCGCGTTTTATTCGGCTATCGTAATGGTATATCTCGACGTGCTTCATGTGGTGTGCAGGATGCTCGAAAAGGAATTGGGAAAGGACGCCGGGGCGATTTTCGACGAAAGCAAGCCCGACGATTCGAATTTCAAGAAAACCGATATTTTCCGGGATTTCGACCCGGCCAATCCCTACGCGACCAACATATACAATGTGATGGAGGCCATGAAGGCGATCCGGGATATAGAGGAAGGCCGCCTTTTTCTGGTAAACGGTTTCAACGAATTCTTAAGGAATATTTTGGACCGGGCGCCGGAAATATTGGGAACCGACCTCGCTTTGGATATGATCGATAAAATAGAGGAAACGCTTGTCTATGTTGACAAATACCAAAGCGAGGCGATCAAGAAGATTTACATAATCAACGATATCGGGGATATCCTCGCGAAACTGAAGGGACGACTGATCCAAAAACGGGAATTCGGTAAAAGTGGCGTCGGGAAGATTTTCGAACTTTTCAGACGGAAGGACGGGTTGGAATTTTGATTTATTTTCCCGCGATGCGAACCCCCCCGTAGGCCAAAAACGACAACCCCACAGTCTTGAACAGGGTTTGGAGCGTCGATGTGATTTCTCCGGGCACGAACGGATTCAGGAACTCGACGTATTCCGAGACGAACAGCAAGACCACCGTTACCAGTATCAGGTTGATGACGGCGCCGATCTTGCCGCCGGAGTATTTTTTCCTGGCTTGGTTGAACGATGCAAGTATCAGAACGTAAAGAAAGCACATGAAAATCAGCACGGTCGTTTGAGAAGACATGACCCACCCTTTATTCGCTATAATGTAAACAAAAACGTTTCACCCTCCGATGGACGACATCCGGTCGGCGACTTGTCCGCAGGAACCGGGCCTCAGCGTGTGTTCGGCCTGCTTGTGCCGGACGGCTTCCGCAATGATCAGGGCGAGGTCCTCGTCGGAGCAGCCAGCCCTCATGGGGCTTTTCAGATCCACCGAATGATCGGATAAAAGGCACGTTCGCAGGCTTCCTGCGGCGGTCAGCCTGAGTCGATTGCATTCGTGGCAGAAATGCTCGCTCATGGCCGCAATCACCCCGATTTCCCCTTTGGCTCCCTTGAACTTGAACCGTCTGGCCGGACCGCCGGATACGTCTCTGTTAATCGGAACCAGCTCGCCCAGAACCCGGAGTCGCTCCAATATTTCCGGAGCTAAAAGGGGCTTTTCGGTCGCCAGAGAACAGTCGCCCACCGGCATGTATTCGATAAAACGGACATGGAAGGGATACGCGAAGGACAATGCGGCAAGGTCCGGCAATTCGTCGTCGTTAACACCGGCCAGCACCACCGTGTTCAACTTGATCGGAGAAAAACCCGCCTCGTAGGCTTTCATGATTCCGTCCCAGACGATTTCGAAACGGTCGTGTCCGGTGATTTTCTCGAATTTCTCCCGGTCCAGCGTGTCCAAGCTGATATTGATCCTCTTGATCCCGGAAGCCTTTATCCTTTCGAGGTTCTTTGCAAGACAGATCGCGTTGGTGGTCAAAGACACGTCTGTCAAACCGTCGATAACCGTCAGGCGATCAACGAATTCGCATACGCCCTTGCGAATCAAAGGTTCTCCGCCCGTGACGCGGACCTTGTCGATTCCCATCTCCGCGAAAATCCGCACGAGGCGCAAAATTTCCTCGTATCTCAGAATCTGGTCGTGGGACAGCAACGAAATCCTCCTGAGAGGTTCGCAGTATCGACAGTTGAGATTGCAGCGGTCGGTTATGGACACGCGAAGATAGTTCAATCGACGTCCATATGAATCCACGAGTTTTAAGTCGGACAAAATCTTATACCTTATTATATATGGCGACTGTTGTTGTTCATTTGCCGTGTAGAGTATTATATCGAAAAATACCAGTCGATGGCCTCCGGACCGAAGAACAGATAGGAGACGGCCCCCAGCGCCAAGAAAGGTCCGAAAGGGACTTCCATTTTCAGGTCCTCGCCTTTGGAAAGCATGAGCGGCAAACCCACGAGGGAACCGGCGGCGGACGAAACGAAAATCGTGAAAAGAACCCCTTGCCATCCGATCAACGCCCCGATCATGGCCAGAAGTTTAACGTCGCCCATTCCCATTGCCTCGATATTTCTGAGGCGGGACCAGAGTTGCGCGATGGCGAAAAGAATTCCGCCGCCCGCCAAAATTCCCAGGACCGAGTCCAAGACTGTCGTCGAAGGCACTGCCAAAGAGACGATAAAAAAGATAGGAATACCCGGCAACGATATCAAGTCGGGAATAATTTTGTGGTCGATATCGATGAAGGTGATTACAAGAAGGGTCGCGACAAAGACGAAATAGATCGGCGTTTCGACCGTCAAGCCGAACTTGAAATAGAGTGCCAGGACGAACAATCCGGTCAACAGCTCCACGAGTGGGTACCGGATGGAAATCGGCATTTTGCAGCGGCGGCATTTTCCTCCAAGCAAAACGTAGCTTAGCACCGGGATATTGTCGTAGAATTTAATCGGGGTTGCGCAACCGGGGCACGAAGACGGCGGACGAACGATCGATCTCGATTCCGGAATGCGGAAGATGCAAACGTTCAGGAAGCTCCCGATGCACAGGCCGAATAAAAACGCGAAAGTCGGTATTGCGTAATCGTAAAAGGCCATCGAACAAATCTCCGAAAACAAGGACGGTTTTTGATGATTATATTCACAAGTATTCCATACAATATTACGGACGGCTTAACAATAGACGACTTGGAAGCGGACGCCGATAAAAAATATTATTGATGTTGTCAAAGAAAAATTAGGTGTTATACTAAACTTCCTTTTGAGAGGGGGAACCGGTGCGGTTTAAATGGAAAGCGACGAAAGCCGGGATTCTGACGAACTCGACGGAGGAAAATCCATACACAGGAGAGAAAATGGCGGAAACAGACAAGGACGATTTGATAACAATCCTCGAGGAAGACGATCTGGAGGAGAGCATACCCAACATCCTTCCGATGATGCCGCTCAGGGACGTCGTGATTTTTTCCGATATGCTGCTCCCGCTTTTCGTGGGGCGTGAAAAGTCCGTGCGGGCGGTCGAGGAGGCGGTATCCAAAGACCGGTATATGCTTGTCGTTACCCAGAAGGACCCGGGCGTGGAAAATCCGAAGCCCGAAGAAATATACGAAGTAGGGACGGTCAGCAGGATCTTGAGAATGCTGAAGCTTCCGGACGGCAGGCTCAAGGCCTTGGTCCAGGGAGTGGCGAAGGCGAAGATCACCAATTACGTCAGGAAGAAATCGCACTACCGCGTAAAGGTGGAACTGGTGGACGACCCTCCGATTCCCGAGATCACTTTGGAAGTCGAGGCGCTGATGCGCAACGTGCGGGAAAACTCGGAAAAGATTCTGGCGCTGCGGGGGGAACTGACCGGCGACGTGGTTCCTATCTTGGAGAGCATCGAGGATCCTGGCAAACTCGCCGACTTGGTGGCTTCCAATCTTAGGCTGAAGATCGACGAGTCCCAGGCGTTGCTGGAGATCGTCAATCCGGTCGAGCGCTTGAAGAAAGTAAACGATATTCTGTCCCGCGAGGTGGAGCTTTCGTCCATGCAGGCCAAAATTCAGTCCGACGTCAAGGACGAAATTTCGAAAAGCCAGCGGGATTATTTCCTCAGAGAGCAGATGAGGGCGATTCACCGGGAACTGGGGGACCAGGACGACAAGCTCCAGGAGGTCGAGGATTACCGCAAGAAGATCAAGAAGGCCAAAATGCCGGAGGAGGCTCTCAAGGAAGCCGAAAAACAGTTGCGGCGTCTGGAGCAAATGCATCCGGATTCGGCCGAAAGTTCGGTGATTCGGACATATTTGGACTGGCTCGTGGAAATGCCCTGGAGCAAAAGCACCAAGGATTTCATCGACGTAGTGAAGGCGAAGGAGATATTGGACAGCGAGCACAGCGGCCTGGAAAAGGTCAAGGATCGGGTGTTGGAGCATTTGAGCGTCCGCAAACTCAATCCGAACATGAAGGGGCCCATCCTGTGTTTCGTTGGGCCTCCGGGAGTGGGGAAAACCTCCTTGGGCCAGGCGATCGCCAAGGCCATGAAGCGAAAGTTCGTCCGGATTTCCTTGGGCGGAATACGGGACGAGGCCGAGATTCGCGGTCATCGCAGGACCTATATCGGATCGCTTCCCGGAAGAATTCTGCAGGGATTGAAACAATGCGGGGTCAAGAACCCGGTTTTCATGATGGACGAGATCGACAAGCTAGGTTCCGATTTTCGAGGGGATCCGTCCTCCGCGCTTCTGGAAGCTCTCGATCCCGAACAAAACTCCGCCTTCAGCGATCATTACTTGAACCTTCCGTTCGACTTGTCGAACGTGATGTTCATCCTTACGGCAAACATGACCGATACGATTCCGTCGGCCCTTCTGGACCGGATGGAGATTATTAACATATCGGGATACACCGTGGAGGAGAAGTTGGTCATCGCGAAGGATTTTCTTCTTCCCAGGCAAATCAAGGAGAACGGTTTGAAGGCCAAGCTCGTAGGCGTCAGCGACGGGGCCTTGACCAAGATCATCGAGGAGTACACCGACGAGTCCGGGGTGAGAAACCTCGAGCGGGAACTCGGTTCCATATGCCGGAAGGTCGCCAGGAAGGTAGCCGAAGGAAACGACAAGGGGGAGATCAAAATTACCAGGAACGTGCTTGAGGCCTATCTTGGAATTCCCAAGTACGTTCCCGAAATGGACCAGGAGGAAAGCCAGGTCGGACTGAGCACCGGACTTGCTTGGACATATACGGGCGGCGAGGTGCTGTACGTGGAGGCCGCTTTGATAGGCGGGAAGGGCGAACTGATCCTGACGGGGCAGATCGGCGAGGTCATGCAGGAGTCGGCCAGGGCCGCCTTGAGCTACGCCAGGGCGAATCTTCCCGCTCTGGGGATCGACGAAAACATTTTCGACAATTTGGATTTGCACATTCACGTTCCGGCCGGGGCGATTCCCAAGGACGGTCCGTCGGCCGGCATCGCCATTGCCGCGGCGCTGATTTCGGCCTTGTCGAACAAGCCGGTCAACAAATACGTGGCCTTGACGGGGGAGATTACGTTGAGAGGACGGGTGCTTCCCATCGGCGGTCTGAAGGAAAAAGCCTTGGGGGCCTTGCGAGGAGGAATCAAGACGGTCGTCATTCCGGAAAAGAATAAAAAGGAACTATCCGAAATCCCGAAAAACATTCGTCGGAAACTGAAGTTCATTACCGTAAGTCACATGGACGAGGTGCTTCCGATAGCTTTCGAGGAGGACCCCACGGCCGCGAGGTCCTCCTCGGATTCCGACTTGGACTGCGATGATTCCGGACCCGATGCCGATTCGAATTCCGAAGCCGAATCGGGATCGGATTCCTGAGCGCGAATACGAAAAAGGACGATGAAGATTCTTGCGGTGGATACGGCGACCAGAACGTGCAGTGCGGCGGTTTGCCAAGACGATTCCCTGTTGGCGGAGATCAATCTGTTTCGTCGCCAGACCCATTCGAGGCATCTCATGGAGATGATCGACCAGGTATTGGCGTTGGCCGGCGAGAAGCTTTCGGGGATCGACGGTTTCGCGGTCACGAGGGGGCCGGGAAGTTTCACTGGTCTTCGGATAGGACTCAGTTGCGTGAAGGGTTTGGCCTATGCTTTGGACAAGCCCGTTGCAGGTGTCTCGAGTTTGGATGTGTTGGCTTTCCAGGCGTCGGCCGGATGGGAGATGGACGATGGTTCCGGGACGATATGCCCGTTGCTGGATGCCCGGAAGAAAGAGATTTATTTTTCCCGTTACGGTCGCAAAAACGGAAAGCTGGAGAAAATCTGCGATGAAATCGTCATGTCTCCCGAAGCGCTGGACGGTCGAATCAAGGGGCGGTGTCTGTTTGTCGGCGACGGAGCGCTTTTGTACAAGGACTTGCTGAAGCGTCTTTTCAAGGATTCGGCCGTTTTCGTCCCTCCTCCGCAAAACTATATTCGGGCGCATTCGGTCGCCTGCCTTTCCCTGCAACGATTTTCGGACAACGACGCGGACGATTTGGCCGGCCTTGTTCCTCGATATATTCGACAATCGGACGCGGAACTCAATTTCAAATGAATACGATCTCGATTTTTGCATGGAGAGCGCGAAAAAAGTACGGTATTTATTGACAAATTTCAAGAAGGTTTGGTAAATAAAGAAACTTTGAATTTCTTGGGAGGGTATCCGATCCGCTGTTTTCGTCAGTTTCGCGGAACGTATACCCTCCTCATATTAAGGGAAATCGAAAAAAGAAGAGACTGAGATGATCGAAAAGTATCGATGGAGCGATCCTCCAGGCCAAACTGCTTTTCCTGTCGCGAGGGCGGGCTTTCCGTTTATTTTCGCCGCCGCGTTCGCGACCGCCGTGTTCGCTTTGCTTGGGTTGACGGTTCTCGCGTTGCTGGGACTTTTTTCGACGGTTTGCATTTGCCTGTTTTTCAGAGATCCTGATCGGGTCGTGCCGACCGAGAAGGATGCGGTCGTATCGCCCGCCGACGGCAAGGTGGTTGTCGCCGGTCGAGAGGAAACCTGCCCCTTTTTCGACGGGCCCTGCATGAAGGTCAGCGTTTTCATGTCGGTCTTCGACGTCCATATCAATAGAATCCCCCGCGAAGGGGTGGTCAAAAAAACCGTTTATCACCCAGGCAAGTTTTTCAACGCCAATTTCGACAAGGCCTCCGAGCACAACGAACGCAACGCGGTTATCCTGGAGACGGTCGAGGGAAAAACTGTTTGTTTTGTTCAGATCGCCGGTTTGATAGCCCGTCGGATCATCTGTGCGATACAGGCGGAAGACAAGGTGGAGCGGGGCTGCCGGATGGGGTTGATATGTTTCGGGTCCCGCGTGGACGTGTATCTGCCGCCTGAAAGCCGCCTGACGGTCGCCGTAGGCGACAAGGTCGTCGGGGGACAATCCATCATCGGAACCGTTTCCGAGGAGTCGCAGTAAAGAAGCGTTTATTGATTGCCGCTATTCCATGCTTCGCCTTTGTCGCTTTGACATGCCGGCTGATTCCACCATTTATCATTTATTATATTAAGGAGTGACAATGTCCAAAACCTATGAAATCGCTGTTGTTCCCGGCGACGGGACCGGCCCAGAGGTAGTCGCGGAGGGAATCAAGGTCCTTTCCGCCGCGTCCGAGAAATTCGGGTTCAAATTGAATTACACCCACTACAACATCGGCGGCGAAAACTACAAGGCCACCGGACAGGTTCTTCCCGACGATGTGCTTGAAGCGCTGGGAAAGGCGGATGCCATATTTCTGGGCGCCATCGGCCACCCCGACGTCAAGCCCGGAATTCTGGAAAAGGGCATTTTGTTGAAGATGCGATTTCATTTAGACCAGTACGTCAATTTAAGGCCCGTCAGGCTTTACGAAAACGTCGCCACTCCCTTGAAAGACAAAGGTCCCGAAGACATCGATTTCGTGGTCGTCCGGGAAAACACGGAGGGGCTTTACGCGGGCGCTGGAGGGGTCTTGAAGAAAGGGACCCCGGACGAAGTGGCGGTGCAGGAGTCGATCAATACGAGAAAAGGCGTGGAAAGATGCATCCGGTTCGCTTTCGATTATTGCAGAAAACGCAACAAGCGCAAAAAGCTGACCCTCTGCGGGAAGACCAACGTGCTCACATACGCTTTCGACCTGTGGGAAAGGGCTTTTTACGAAGTCGCCAAGGAGTATCCCGATATCGAGACCGACTACGCCCACGTGGACGCCACCTGCATGTGGATGGTGAAGAATCCGGAATGGTTCGACGTAATCGTCACGGACAACATGTTCGGAGACATCATTACCGACCTAGGGGCGATGATTCAAGGCGGCATGGGCATTGCGGCGGGAGGAAACATCAACCCCGACGGCGTATCCATGTTCGAACCCATAGGCGGCTCGGCCCCCAAATACACGGGCAAAGGAGTCATCAATCCCTTGGCGGCCATTTGCTCCGGGCAGCTCATGCTCGATACTTTGGGCGAGACCGATGCCGCGTCAATGGTGGAAAAGGCCGTAATCAAAGTGCTTCGCGAAGACTTGAAAGGAATCGGAGCCGGAAAAATGGGGTATTCCACCAGCGAAGTGGGAGATTTGGTCGAGGAATACATCGAAAACAACTAAGCGAACAGATGGAGTTTTGAAGTGAACAGAATACCTTTCACCAGAGAGGGATATAACGCCCTGAAGAAAGAATTGGAACATCTCAAATCCGTGGCAAGGCCCGAAAACATCAAGGCGATCGAAGAGGCGCGAGCGCACGGGGACCTTTCGGAGAACGCGGAATTTGAAGCAGCCAAGGAGCGACAGGCGTTTATTGAGGGACGTGTCGGCGAACTGGAATACAAACTGGCGAACGCCGATATAATCGATCCGGACAAGATTTCCAGCGACCGAGCGGTGTTCGCTAGCCGGGTACTGCTGGAAAACGTCGATACGGGTGAAAGCGTGGAATACCAGTTGGTTGGTCCGGAAGAATCCAATATCGCGGAGGGAAAAATCTCCGTGTCTTCGCCGCTCGGCCAGGCCATTGTCGGGAAAAAAATGGGCGACGAAATATTGCTGAACGCTCCCGGCGGAAGACGGCATTACGAGTTGGTCGAAATTTTGTAGGCAAACCCTATGGTTTGAGAAATAAAAGAAATCGGAGGCGGGTTGCGTTTTCGCAATGAAAGACCGAATGCACGACGCCGCCGAAATAAAAACAATATAGAAGTCGGAGGTGAGTTTGGCTCGAATTACAATAGAAGATTGTTTAAGACAGGTGGAAAACCGTTTTCAACTGGTTCATATGACCGCGAAACGGGTTCGTCAGATTCGGGAAGGCTCCGAGTACCTGGTTTCGTCGCCCAAGAACGAAGACATAGTCGTCGCTCTCAGGGAAATCGCAGCCGGCAAGGTCGTCATAAAGAAGAAAGAGGAAAAGCAATCCGAATAGTGGATTGATGAAAGACCTTTTGCCTAAGCACACCTACACATACAAGGCTTTGAACAGGGTCTTGGGAAAAGCCGTTCACCAGTACGACATGATTTCCGACAAGGACCGCATCGCGGTGGGGCTGTCCGGCGGAAAGGACAGCCTCACGCTCTTCTGGTTCCTGAACGAACGCCTGCACAGGGTCCCCATCGAGTACAAGCTCTTTCCCATATACATCGATCCCGGATTCGAAGGGGGATTCGACGAACCCCTGTCGCTGTATTGCAAGGAACAGGGATACGATCTGACCGTGGATTTCACGGACAACGGCGTTGTTGCCCACAGCGAAAAAAATCGGGAAAATCCTTGCTTTTTGTGCGCGAAACTGCGAAGAAAGCGAATTTTCGAGATCGCTCACGAATTGAAATGCAACAAGGTGGCCTTGGCCCATAACAAGGACGATCTTATCGAAACGCTGTTTTTGAACATGTGCTACGCGGGCGAAATCGCCACGATGAAGCCGGCTCAATCCTTCTTCAGGGGAGAGTTCGTTCTGATCAGGCCATTGTGTTACGCCGACGAGGATTCGATCCGAAAATTCGCCGCGCAACAAAAATTTCCGGTATTCGAAAATCCGTGTCCCACGGCCGGAATTTCGAAACGAAAAGAAATCAAGGATGTCCTGAAGCGGCTTTATGACAGCAACAGGAAAATAAAGGGAAACATTTTCAGATCCATGCAACGCGTGAAACAGGATTACCTCCTTTAGACGGGGACACGAAACGAACGGGAGAAATTCGCCATGTTATCGTTCGAAGGCGCCGAAAATTACACATGCCAAATGAGGGATATTCAAAACGAGCGAGACTATCGCCATATTCCCATTGACAAGGTCGGGATAAAAAACATCCGTTATCCGATTCGTGTTTTGGACAAGCAGCAGGGATACCAGAACACTGTCGCGTCGATAAACATGTACGTGGATTTGCCCCATAAATACAAAGGCACGCACATGAGCCGTTTCGTGGAGCTGCTTCATATATTCAGGCCGGAGGTTTCCCTGAAGAAATTCTCGAAAATTCTGGACCAGATGAAAGAACATCTTAATGCCGCGTCCGCCCACATCGAAGTCACGTTTCCCTATTTTATCGAAAAAAAAGCTCCTGTCAGCCAATCCCCCGGTCTCATGGACTATACGTGCCGCATTATCGGAACGAGCGATCCGGCCGGAAAAGTGGATCTCGTCTCCGAAGTTATCGTTCCCATCACGTCTGTTTGTCCTTGCTCGAAAGAGATCAGCAACGCCGGCGCCCACAATCAGCGGGGCGAGGTGCGCCTGAGCATCCGCTTTAAAAAATTCATCTGGATGGAGGACATGATCGAGCTTGTCGAGGATGCGGCCTCATGCGAGGTTTATTCCGTGCTGAAAAGGGTTGACGAAAAATACGTGACGGAAAAGGGCTACACGAATCCAAAATTCGTGGAGGACATCGTGCGGGACGTCGCGAAAAAGTTGAAAGAGGATGAAAACATCACTTGGTTTTCCGTCGGGGCCGAGAATTTCGAGTCCATCCACAACCATAGCGCATACGCGCAGATAACTTGCGGGGAGCCCCCGAGGGTCAGTTCACCAACTTCGTGAGTTTGTCCAAAACGGGCATGGCGGTTTTGCCCCGCTGGTTTATAAAAATTACGAACGGACAGAGTTCTCCTTTTTCGCTTTCGATGTATCCTGCCAGGTTGTTCACGTCGTACAGCGTACCGGTTTTGTAGTAGGCGTTCTTTCTGGTTTTCATCAACCAGTGATGAGGCTTGAACGCATTCAGGACAATCAGCATATCTTCCGCGGATATCCGGTTTTTTCTCGAAAGTCCGGAACCTTCCTCGATTTTGATATTCTTCGTTTTCAACTCGTCGGCAGCGTACTCCTCGGCCGCTTGGGCACCTTTTTCGAAATCCCCCGGGTTGCCGAATTTTTTCGCCCCGAACGCGAGCAGAATCTGGTTCGCAATAAAATTATTGGAAAATTCCATGAGCTTTTTAACCGTTTGTTCGAGGGTGAGGCGAGAAAGATGCTTATAAACGAGAGATTCCTCTGGGGGGGCCAACCAACCTCTCCACACCTTTCCACGCACTTCGACGCCGTTTTTTTCCAGGAAATGCCGGAATAATTGACCCGAGTAGATGGAAATTTCGTGATTGTCGTGGGAGAGCACGATTCTTTCCGATTTTGCGTTCGCCTGTTTTATCTTTTCGAGGGCCAAAGGCAGCAAGGGCGTCTGAGGTTCCGCGCTTGCATACGTGCCGGGAGTTTTGCCAATCGTAAAATTGACCGTGTTGAAATTGACGCACATAGCGCCGTAGGGAGCCCCGTATGGCTGCAGCGTGGGGGACGAAATCGTCGGCAGTTGGGAAAAGAAACCGTCGTCGACGATGATGTCGCTAATGGAAGGTCCGATTTTCGGAGCTATACACCGCGCGATCTCGGCGACCTCCTCGGATACCAGCAACGGGTCCCCGTAACCCTTTATTGTCAAATTTCGGGAAGCGTCCAAATAGAACTCGGTCGGGAACCGGTAGTCCCTACCCAAGTAATGGAAGGCCGCCAGGGAGGTCAGAATTTTGATCGTGGACGCCGGCATCAGGAGCTTGTCCGCATGTTTCGAATAGATGGTCCGGCCGTCGGGGCCGGCGACAAGGAGTGCCTCGTTCGGCCCGATGCCGGCCCCGACGGTTTCGAACCCTTTTGTCTCCGCCGCCGCAGCGACTTGCAGAAAAAAAAACAATCCGAGAGCGAAAGTCCATAAAAATCTCGAGAGTTTCAACATGGTTTTTCCGATTCTGTAGTGAAATATAATCGATGGTTACCTTCGACCGGCGTTTAGAAGTTCCATGTTCTTAGTGGCCGGTTGGTGAACATTCCGTGTTTCCCCCGCTAAGCTTCTGGTGCGACACTATGTACTCGCCAATTTTCTCGGCGGAGCTTCCGAACAGCTCTTTCATGTCCACAAGCTCCAGAAATTCGTTTTTCCAGCTCACGCTGTTTTCTTGGACAATATTCTTGATTCGTTCGAACTTGCCCCCCAAAGCGCGGATTTTGGCGTTCAGTGGCACGTCTTCCTTGAACGCCACGTTCAGCAACAGAAGGTACTCGATCACGTTGGCCCGGCTGCGGGAACCGGACATGATCGGAATGACCACGATGCTGCGGTTGTCCTTTCTTCCCTTGCCAATATACACGTTCTTTTCCTGAACAATGATTCGCTTGGTGCCCTTGAGCCGAACGTCCGTCTCCACCCGCGACGGGATCGGTTTGAGGACCCCTTCCTTCTTGATCACTTCGATGGTGCTGTTGTCGGTGGTCTCTCCCATCAAGTCCAACCCGCCGATGCGATACAAAATCGAGCCCTTGATGTTGTAGACGATCTCCTGAACGTTTCTTAGAACGAGAATGTTGCTCGGCGTCAGCTGTGACAAGGAAAAGTCGTTGGTGTCGAGGGCGTCGAAAAGGAGACCCGTTTCCACCTTTTCGCTAATGCGGGATGTTCCCACTGTCACGGTTTTGGCCTGGTGCTTGATGGCGTCCACAGGTCTGGCCATGGAGTTTATGGCTTCTCCGATGCATATCATGAACTGTTCCAGCATGTTGTAGGGAGTGCCTTTGACTCCGAAATCGATTTCGAAATCCGTAAGAGGGAGTCTTCCCGAGAGATATTTGAGCAAAAGCGTCAAATCGGACGCCGTTTTCAACCCCATGCCTGTGGGAAACCGGTAGTTTGCCATTCGGTTTCTGAATTCCCGGTTGAATTTGCCGATGCTCTCCCGGAAGGATTTTTCCAGGATCACCTCGTAAAGATCCATGCCCTTGGCGGAAAATTCGTCGATGCTGTTTCGGATTTTTTGTCTGAATCGGTCAAGAAAACCGGAAACCTCGTTGATGGACAATGCGGCGTAATATCCCCAAAGATGCCCGACCAGAGTATTCAGGATTGGGGCCGAGTGTTCGCTGACCTTCGGCACGTGGAAAACGTCCTCGGCGTATTCGTCGAAGCGGGTTTCCCCTTCGTTGACGATTACTACGGGGGCGGCCTTATGGGCTTTGAAAATGGCGGTGTCCTTGATAAGGTCGCCGATAACGGTGTCGCCGGTCCCTGCGGCGCAAACGATGATCAGAGGCTCGGAGGAAAGATCGATGTGCTTTTTGTCCTCCACCGAGTCCGTGGAAATGGTTTTGTAGCACAGTTCGCTCAGCTTGATCCTGATTTCGTCCGACGAAGCCTTGTTTGGTCCGCTGCCGACTACCGCCCAATATGTTTTCGTCACGGCGAGCCGTTGCGCGGAGTTCTTGATCAGATCCTTCGTGGCGAGAACTTTGCGCATATGGTTGGGCATATCCAACAGCTGCTTGATTTCGTTGGAGACGAACTCGGGACTCTTTCTGCTTTTCAGCCTCGCCATGAAAAGTCCCAGGAACGCGCCCGCAACGATTTGGGAATAGAAGGCTTTGGTGGAGGCCACGGACATTTCGAGATCCCGTCCGCTGCTCGTGTACATGACCCCGTCGACCTTGAACGTAATGTCCGAGTCTCTCCGGTTGACGATCGCGATCGTTTTGGCGCCGCGTTCTCTGACCATGTCCACCGTCCTGTTGGTGTCCGTGGTCGTCCCGGACTGGCTGATGGCTATCACCAGCGTGTCGGACATCGAATCTTTTCCGTCGATTTCGGGAAGCTTGAACCCGCTTAGCTCGGACGCTTTCATCGAATTGATCTGGATTCCCGGGTCGTCCAGATAATGATTGATGATGTCCCCCACCGCCGACGCGGCGATTCCCGCCGTTCCTTGGCCCACGACGAAAATCCGCCTGATTCGATCCTCCGCAACGGCGGTCTTGAGATGGTCCGGGAAAACTTTTTCGTTCAGGACGGTGATATAGTTCTCTTGTCCGTCGTCGCAGATTTTCCACCTGTTCAGAAGCGTTTTTTCAACGGAGTCCGGGGCTTCGGAAATCTCTTTTAAGAAATAGTGGGGGAAATTCTGCCGGTCGATGTCCCTGGAGGTGATCTCCGTGCGCTTGATGTCTTCGGGTTTGAACTCGATGGGCGTGCCGTCGTAATACATGGCGGCAATACCGTCCAGTCCGCCCCCCGATTCCTGGTCCAATATGCAGATTTGCCCCTGGGTCCTGCCGTTCTTTCCCTCGACCGTTTTTTCGCCGTCGAGCTTCAGGTAGGACTGGGTTTCCTCCACGAAGCCGTACACTTCGGAGGCGGGCATGTAATGGTCCTCGGCAAGTCCAATGAAAATGGCTTGGCCGCTTCCTTTTTGGGCCAGGAAAATTTTCCCGGGCGCAAGATCGGTATGCATGCAAATGGCATGGGAGCCCTTGAAATCGTTGACCGCCAGACGAAAAGCCTCGAAAATGTCGTGGCCTTGCCGAATGTGTTTTTCGATTTGAATAGGAATGATTTTCGTATCGGTGGTGATGTCCTGCTGGATTCTACCTCCGTGCCGTTCATATTCGGCTTTCAGTTCGAGAAAATTGTCGATATCGCCGTTCAGGCTGGCGTGAATAATGCCGGAAAGGTGCGACGTGGCTATCGCGCATTTGTTGTCCACCGGATGACAGTTGGCCTCCGTTATCCCTCCCACCGACGCCCACCTCGTGTGCGCCGAAACGGTATGGTTGGAGTCCGCGAACCTGGTCAACAAATGAAAAATCGCGTCGTCGGCGATCTGTTCCCTCAAAAAACGGATATTGTCCCCCAGGCTTCCAACTTCGGCGGCGACTTTATACGTGAAAGTCAGCCCAATTTGGGGAGGCAAGGAACCGTTTTCGCATTTGTTTATCGTGATGTCGCGGTTTAAAAGGACGTCTTTGCCCAACCGCCGGTGAAACAAAGTGGAGAGGTTTTCGGAGTTGCCTCTCGTATAGAGGGCGTCCTGGAATTTTTCGTATTCTTCCTCGGCCATTGTGAATAGAAAGGAAATTCCGGCGGAGTCTCTTCCCCGGACCTCCAGACGATCCATGCTGTTCAAGACCGAGTTGATCATCTTGTATTTTCCGAGTCGGGAAAAACCCGGGTCTTTACCGTTGTCCGCCATGAGCTTCCGGATTTTAGCGACGTTTTCCAGAATTTCGGACTTGAGGGCCCATATGGCGTCCTTGAGCTTTTCGACCCGATGGATCATAATCTCGACCTCTTTGGCCCCGAGATACCCCACGCTTTCCGCCAGCGCCTTTTTTTCGGTCTCCAGGATGGCATTCAAGCGGTCGGCCAGTTTCGACAAGCCGTTTGCGACTTCGTCGGATTTGTAAATCGTGTAGAAGGGGGCGGAACGTTTCAGCGTTCCGATGTTCCGCAAAAGATTGTCCATGTGAATCTCGCCGCCGAGATAGCAGGCCGCCAGATCCGATCCGTTTATACAGCACGCCGCGAACGAGGCGCCCTCCAATTTTCGAAGATCCGCCTCGAGCGGAGCCAAATCGACTTGGCTTCGAATTCCGGTTTTCTTTTTAACGGCGACAATTCCGGCAAGGCCGCAATTGACCCGGTTGGTTTCCACTGGAAAGAAGACAATGCCGCTATCCGGGATGCGACTTGGAGCCTTGCAGAAATAAACCGGCGTCTTGAGACTTTCGTTTAAACGGCTTAGAGCTTTGTTGGGAATTTTCAGAAAACCGGATGCCGACGAACGTTTTTGTTTCATTTCTTACATCCTTTGATAAAGTTCCTTTATTTTTTCCCGTGTCATGGTTTCCTTCCAATCCTTGCCCAACGCGTTTTCCCAAAGAGGGGCCAGGACAAGGGACACGTCGGTCATCTTCTCCAGGTCTTCCGGCGAGGCTGCGGCGACGACGCTTTTCGGAAGTCGAATCCGGTTGAAATCCATCATTCGGCGAAACTCCGCAACGCCTTCTGGATAATAGTCTTCCAGAACGTTGAACGCGATACAGTTGCCGACGCCGTGGTGAATTCCCAGAACGAACGAAAGCCCGTAGGAAAGGGCGTGACAGATCCCCACTTGGGAGTAGGCGATGCTCATTCCTCCACAGTAGGAGGCCATCATCAGTTTCTCTTCCGTTTCCGGAGTTCGGCCGGAGCCGCCTTCGAGGAAAACCTCCCTGCAAAGTGCGAGCGCCTTTTCTCCGTAGGATTTGCTGAAAGCGTTCAGAAACGTTCCGGAGAGCGACTCTATGCAATGGATGTAGCAGTCCATGCCGGTATAGAAGCGCTGCTCGGCCGGAGCATTCAGTATCAGTTCGGGGTCTAGCACGATCTGGTCGAAAACGGTGTGGTCCGAGTTGATCCCCAGTTTTTTGTCGGGGCCGCAAAGGACCGTCGTCCTGGATACTTCGGCGCCCGTGCCCGACAAAGTGGGTACGCCCGCGTGATATACGCCCGGATTTCGGACCAGGTCCCACCCCTGATACTCCGACGAGGAGCCGGGGTTTGTCAGAATCAGGCTTGCCGCTTTGGCCAAATCCATCGTGCTTCCACCGCCAATCCCTACGATCCCCGCAGGAAGGTTCGGGGAAAAAAAGCGGATTTTGCCAGCCAGCGCGTCCACGTATCCCGTTGTCGGCTCGTTGTCCACGTTTACCCAGAGCATCATGTCGCCGTCCTTGATCGGGATTCGGTTCGCCAATGGAGTCGATTTGAACACGTCGTCGATCATGAACACCATGTACGAGGCCGAAATGGATCTCGGCGCCGCCAATATATCCTTAAGCTGCCGAAAGCATCCCTTCCCGAAAACCACGCGTGAAACCATTTTGAAATTTCGAAACATGCTTGTAACCTCGATTCATTGCTCCGCCGATCGCGAAGCCCGATTTACGTTAATCGCTATAGGAAATTCAGCGCGCGCGCCATTTTCCGTCCCCTTTGCTCCAGCTCGTCGTCGCTCCAGGACAGTTTGATCAGCATGGAAATAGTCCGTCCCATTGTTTCGTCGGATTTGGGAAGGGAGACCGCGCCGTAGTCGGGCAGGTTGTCGCATTGCACGACGGAGAGTTTTGCCGCGCAGGAGAATTTTTTCAGATGCTCCCATTGGCGGATGTAGTGCCAGTTGTTGTCGTACCAGTAGAAACAACCGTCCACGCCTTCCTGTTTCAACGCGTCCGCCGCTTTTCGAGCCTTGTTTTCGTCCGGAAGAAAAAAGGACAGGAAGGTCGCGGAATCGCCGTCAGGGTCGGGTATCGACCTGAAAGAGATGTTCGGAAGCTTTACCAGAGCTTCTTTCAATGCTTTTTTGGATGCGCGCTGCCTTTGGAGAATGCCGTCCAGTTTTCGAAGCTGCGCGAGTCCGACCGCCGCGTTCAGTTCGCTGATACGGTAGTTGGCGCCAAGGATCGGATGCCTCTCCAGTCCCCTGTCGTTTCCGACGTGGTCGTGCCCGTGGTCGGAGAACGCATCGGCTTTTCGATACAGTTCCTCGTCGTCTGTGATTACCGCGCCGCCTTCTCCGCAGGTGATCGTCTTGACCGGGTCGAACGAGAAACAACCCATGCTTCCGAAAGTCCCCAGGGCTTTGCCTTTGAAAGTGCCGCCGACCGCTTGGCAGGCGTCCTCTATGAGGACGAGCCCCTTTTTGCGGCAAAATTCGGCGATTTCGTCGATTCTGGCCATGGAGCCGCACATATGGACCGGCAGGACGGCGCGGGTTTTCGACGTGATCGCCGATTCGAGGCGTTCGGGGTCCAGGCAGAGCGTTTCGTCTATTTCCGCAAAAACCGGAACTGCCCCCGCGTTCAAGACGGACTCGATCGTAGCGATGAAGGTGAACGGCGGCACGATCACCTCGTTGCCCGCGCCGATTCCGCAAGCGGCGAGGGCGACGCTCAACGCGGCCGTCCCGCTGGAGCAAAGATGGCAGTATTTCGCACCCGCCCGCTCCGCGAACTCCTTTTCGAACGTTTTGGCTTTCCAATGCCCGTTTCTGGCCTGGTCGAAACCGTAACGAAACAGGACTCCCGTCTCCAGAACGTCGTTGACCTCTTTGCGTTCCTCGTCCGAAAATATTTCAAAGCCCGGCATGCAAATTCTCCTTTGAGGTGTTGATTGTGATGAAGTTTCCAACGAAGCGCCGATTCATCCCGTTTTTTTCTTTCTCTCTTCCTCCGCGAAATAATTCTGGAAATAGTATGTAAACGCCATTTTTACGTAAGCGGCGGCTCGGAATCCAATATAGTTTTCATGAGCGACCACTGACGCCGCAACCAGTTTCTTTTGGGTTTCGGGCTCCTCCGCGAAACCGACGAACCAATCGATCCTGGCCTCGCGCGTTTTGTCGTCGATGGAGCCCGTCTTGCCCCCCATAGTAAGTCTGGACAAGGTCCGGTCCTTCGAGTAGCCTTTGAAAATCTTCCGGCTTGTCCCCGACTTTACCGTGGCTTTCATCAGATCGTATAGAATTTCCGTCGTTTTTTCGACCACGGCCCTTTGCAGTGAGTCCGGACGGTATTCGTAAAGGATTTCGCCTTTTTCGCTCACTATTTTTTCGACGAAAACCGGGTTCGGCATGATTCCTTTGTTCAAGACCGCGGAGACGATCAAGGCGCCGTGCAGGGGAGACAATGTCGTTTCCCGGTTAAAGCCGCATGCGATTTCGGCCGGACTATACGGTTTGTCCGATATTGCCATGTTGCTGGGTTTTAGGGGCAGTTCGAAATCGAGCTGCCGATTGAACCCGAACGCGTCGGCGTAGGATTCCAAGTTCGACTTTTTCAATTGCAGCAGGCCCAGTTTTCCGAAAACGGGATTGATCGAACCCGCGAAAGACTCTTCCAAGGTGACCCGATGAGTGTATTTGTTGCTCGAGTCGTCAAGCTGGGACTTGTAAAGCGTGTATTTTCCGCCGTTGTACAGCAAGGTGGAGTTTTGGTCGAGTCCCAGTACTTCGATAGCTCCGGCCGCCGTTACAAGCTTGAATATGCTTGCGGCCGGAAATTGGTTGTCGAGGCACGTATTGTTCCGGGCGTTTACTCTGTCGTGTCCCACCATCGCAAGGATTTTTCCGGTCGTCGGCTCCATGACGACAATGCCGATTTGCCGGGCGTGGGCAACGTTCAAGTTTTCCAGCAAATGTTTCTGCAAATCGGTGTCAAGGGTCGTATCCACCCACACGTTGCTTGTTCCTGCCGTAACTTTGAACAGTTTTTTGTCTATGTTGAGAAAGGACTCGTTTTCGAAAAGCTTGCGCACCGCCTCTTTGCCGGCCAGAAGCCTTTCCTCTGGACGCTTCTCTCCAGAGGAGGCTTCCTTTTCGGGCGGAAACAGCACCTCGGGCAATTTGCCGGCCATGCCGTATGCTCCGTAAAGGATAAAGGAAATAACGGGGGCGAGAAAAGCGGCGCCGATAAAAAACTTCTTGCGCCGTTGCTTCGCCCTTTCCCTCTGCAATTCTATTTGGTAGTTTCTCCAACCGGGGCTTGTATTGAACGTTAATTTTCCGTTGGTTTCGTCGATACCGCCCGAAATATTTCCATACGAACTTTTCTTTTTTTGGATCATAGAACAATATCAAATTAGGCGCGTTAACGAAGCGCGGTTCCGGGTTTGACTTTCCGGTCCAACGTTGCGACCGAGCACTTGCCATCTTCTTCCACAGCGGCCAGCACCATGCCGTTCGACAGAATTCCCATGAGCTTGGCCGGTTTTAAGTTGGCCACGACAACCACCTGCTTGCCGATCAGGTCCTCCGGGTCGTAGTCGTTTGCGATCCCCGCCACGATAGTGCGGATTTCGCCCATATCCACCTCGAGTTTCAAGAGTTTCTTGGCCCTGGGTATCCTTTCGGCCTTGACGACGGTCGCGGCCCTCAAATCGAGTCGGGAGAGCTGCTCCAAAGTGATTTCGGGTTTGTTCTCCTTTCGGGCGGGGGGAGCGGCGGCCTCGATCTCCCGATCTTTTTTTACCTTTTCATAATCTATTCTGGGAAACAACGTTATTACCTTGGGAAGATTCGTGCCCGGTTTAGTGACGTTCCAGGAACGCAGAAGATCGAGCGTGTAGAAGGGGGCGTTCGGGTCCAGTCCCAGGTGTTTTTGCATGGTCTTGGCCGTGTCCGGCATGACGGGATATACGAGGCCGGAAACGATCCTCAAGCCTTCCAGAAGATTGTAGATGACCGCTTCCAGCTGTTTGCGCGTCGAATTTTTCTTTGCCAGGACCCAGGGCGCGGTAACATCGACGTATTTGTTCATCTTGCTGATGAATTCCCAGACGGCCATCATGCCTTTATGGAACGCGAAATTTTCCATGGAGACTTCATAGTTCGACACGGCGTCCAACGCGTCGTCCTTTAGTCCCAGCGCCATCTCTTCCTCTATGGCCAAGTCGGCCCGGGGGACCTCCGCGTTGAAATACTTGTGCAACATGGCGATCACCCTGGAAAACAAGTTGCCCAAGTCGTTGGCGAGGTCCGAATTGATTCGCTGGACCATGGCCTCCTCGCTGTAGTCGGAATCGAGGCCGAAAACCATGTCTCTGATGAGAAAAAAGCGGAACGCGTCCAGACCGTATATGTTTTTCATTTCAAGAGGATCGATCACGTTTCCGATGCTTTTCGACATCTTGCTGTGATCCACGTTCCAGTAGCCGTGGACGTTCAGGCTCTTGTAGATGGGAATGCCCGCCGCCTTGAGCATGGTCGGCCAATAGATGCCGTGGGGCTTAAGGATATCCTTGGCCGTGATGTGCCTGGCATGGGGCCAGAATTTCTTGAACAGTTCGCCGTCGGGATAGCCCAGCGCGGAAACATAGTTCAACAGGGCGTCGAACCAGACGTAGGTGACGTAGTCCTGGTCGAAAGGCAAGGTTATGCCCCACTTGAGACGGGATTTCGGCCTGGAAATGCAAAGGTCCTCCAGAGGTTCCTTCAGAAAGGACAGCACTTCGTTCCTGTAGCGCTCGGGGCGGATGAATTCCGGATTTTTTTTGATGTGGTCGATCAGCCACTGCTGATACTTGCCCATTTTGAAAAAGTAGTTGGACTCCTTGATGGTCTCCGGCTTCGTGTCGTGGTCCGGGCATTTGCCGTCCACAAGCTCGCGTTCCGCGTAGAACCGTTCGCATCCGAAGCAGTAGAGTCCCTCGTACTCGGCGTAATAGATGTCGCCCGCCTCGTAGATTTTCCGGAGGACCATTTCCACCACCGACATGTGCGCGGGGTCCGTGGTGCGGATGAAGTACGAATGTTCGATGTTCAGTTCGGGCCAGAGAGCTTTGAACAGTGCGCTGATCTGGTCCACGTATTCCCTGGCGGTCAGGTTTTCCTTCCTGGCCGCCCGGACAATCTTGTCTCCATGTTCGTCGGTGCCGGTCAAGAAGAAGGTCTCCTGCTTTTTCATACGGGCGAAACGAGCGGCCACGTCGGCGATTATGGTCGTATACGCGTGTCCCAGATGAGGTCTGGCGTTCACGTAATAAATGGGGGTGGTTATATAAAACGGTTCGGTCATCGTTTCTCCTATGCGTTCGTTGTCGATATTTCGTCCAAATCTATCTCCGTTTCGGTTCCGCTTTCATACCGAACGGTCAAGCGCGAGCATATGGGGTTCAGGCGAATCACCTTGCCTTTTCCCTGTTTCGTTTCGACCGTCTTTCCGATTTTCGGGAGGTCTTTTTTCAAGGCCTTGTAGGTTTCGTTTTCGTAAGTCAAGCAACACATGAGCCGTCCGCATTGTCCCGAAATTTTCGTCGGGTTCAAGGACAATCCTTGTTCTTTGGCCATTCTGATCGAAACCGGTTCGAACTTTTCCAGAAATGTGGAGCAGCAAGTGAGTCTTCCGCATCGGCCAATCCCGCCGGTCATTTTGGTCTGGTTCCGGATCCCAACCTGCCTCATTTCGATGCGGCAACCAAGCTCGCGAACCAGCATTTTTACCAACTGCCGAAAATCGACCCGCCCGTCGGCCGTGAAGAAAAACGTCATTTTGTTGGCATCGAAGGTGCTCTCCACCGAAAACAAGTTCATCTCGAGGCCCAATTCCTTGACGCATTTCAGACAGAAAGCTTGAGCGGTTTTTTCGCTTTCCTTGTTTATTTCGAGCTGGGCGAAATCTTTCGGGGTCGCAAGCCGATAGACTTTTTTCAGGGGGATTTCGAGTTTTTCGGGGTCGTAGGGTTCGGGGGGGACGATCACCGTCCCGAAGCCCAATCCTTGTTCGGTCTCCACGATCACGTTGTCGCCCGCGTTCAAAACGAACGCTCCCGAGTCGAAATCGTATATTTTCCCGGCTTGCTTGAATCTAATTCCAACTTTTTTCATACGTCCTTCAATACATCGATTCTATTCAGCCAGGCTTAAAACCAAGTTTTCCAGCACGAGTCTGGGATTCGCGTTGGAATCGAGAGCTTTTTGTGCTTGCTGAACAGCTCTTATTCGGTTTGTGAGTTCGGTTTCGGAGAGTCTTTGGGACGCCTCCCTCGCCATTTGCACGAGATCGGCATGCATAATTTCATCCGTTCGGTATTTGGCGACGATCAAGTCCCGGTACCAAGTTTTTATGATTTCAAGAGCCTCCATGGCGTACTCTTTTTCTCGTGCCAGTTTCTCGGCAAAGGCCAAAAGAACGCTTTCCGGGCTGGAATCCATCGCGATGGCTTGCTCGATCAGCCAGTTCCGATGAACAATCCAATCGGTATTCTTCAAAGCCAGCGCCTTCGAAAAGCTGCCGTTCGCCAGGGCCGCCAATGCGCGGGCATCGTCCTCGGTCATGCCATGATCCTTTACTAGAACGTCCGCCAAAACACGGGCAGGAATCGGATGGAATCGGATGTGCAGGCATCGGGACACAATGGTCGGAAGAAGATCGGATTTTTGCGGTGCGACCAAGATAAAAAGGGTTCGGTCCGGGGGTTCCTCCAAAACCTTAAGCAGGGCGTTTGCCGCCTCCGCGTTCATCGTGCGCGCCTCTCCGACGATAACCACGCGAAGCCGGGCTTCGAAGGGCTTCATGGATAAAAGTTGGCGCAACTCGCGGATTTGCGAGATTCTGGTGAACTGTCCGCTTGGATCCACGCGAATCAAATCCGGATGATTCCCGGATTCGAATTTTCCGCAGGAGCGGCAGGCGCCGCACGGTTCCATGGGGAACGCGCTCTCGGCGGCCGCAGGAGCGCATGCGTTTTCCAAAGCCCGCGAACCTCGTTCGCTTCCGGCGCAGTTCGCCGCCATGGCGAACGCAAAAGCGGCAGTCCGCTTTCCGACTCCCTCCGGTCCCGTGAAAAGAAGAGCATTGGGTATGGTCCCCTTTTGTAAAAGAACGGTTAGAAAAGTTACGGGCTTGCCCTGACCTGTTATCGACCCGAATCCGTGCGCCAACTAATAATCCACCCGCTCTTTCAATTCTTTCCCAGATTTGAAAAAGGGCAGTTTCTTAGGTTTGATTGTTACCTTTTCCCCTGTTTTGGGGTTCCTGCCCGTATAGCTTCCGTAGTCCTTGACATAGAAGCTGCAAAGTCCTCGAATTTCGACGCGTTCGCCCTTGGCGATCGCATCCGAAATATGATCGAAAAACATTTGAACGATTTTCGCCGCGTCCGCCTTGGAAATGTCCGCCTCGTTTTTCAAGGCGTTGACCAATTCGATTTTGTTCATCCACCCTCCTTCGAGGTCCGCTCTCTATTTCCAATACATACGCGTACCTCTAATTAAAAACGAGAACATAGTCAAGCGCTATGGCATTATGCTGGGCACTCTTTCGACGTCCTCCTCGCTGACATCCACGCTGGCGCTTTGCCCGAGGACCTCGATGTCCACAATGACCCGACCTTTGCCTCCGTATCGAATGAAAGATCCGACAACTCCCGCGAAAGGCCCGCAAACCACGATGACGCGGTCGCCTTTCTTAAGAATCGGTCCGGTGGTTATCGGGTCGTCGGTCCCTACCATTATCTTCAAGGATTCCACCGTTTCGTCGGGAACTGGAACAGGTCCCGCATGATTTCCGATCAGACGGACCGCGCCTACCGTTTTGACGATTTCGAGATGCTCGCGAGGATCCAAGTTTGTTTTGACGAATACGTATCCGGGAAAAAGAGGGACACGGATCATCTTTTTTCTGTCTCGACGTTTGCTTCTGACCAGAACCTTCGGAAGAAAAACGTCGAAAGTTTTCTTCAACAAAAAATCGTTGACTACGACTTCAAACCTACTTCTCGTATGCAACACATACCAGGATCGATCTCTTTTCATAAGCTCCTATATATGGTTCCATTCTTCAAGCTGTTTGTTCTTCTCGATTTTGCGTGCTCGTCGTAGCCTGTGGGAAGATTCGCCTTCCGATAGAGAAAGGGGCGTGCAACCGAAATCCTTTGCACTCGCCCGAACCCATTGGGGGAGGAGAATCATGTCGGCATTTTCGCGTGAATTGGCGACGAGCTTTCTGTTAACCCCTGACACAGCCATGATACCGATAAACCCGTCGTGTTTCAAGTTCAAATTGATTCGACGCCGGGAGAGTACGATTAAAGTCCGGCTTTATTCGAAAGGATTTGTGATTTTGCGGCCCGCGTATTCGCTTCCAATGCCCCCCAGTCCGTAAAGATTGATCATCAGGGCGTATTTCGAGTCGTCTTCCTCCCGGAAATATCCGGCGTCAAGAGACCAGCATGACGCCATATACAGGAAGCCCAGGCCGTAAAGGACGGTTTCTTCGCTTTTCAAGTCCCTTTCGTACTCGCCGAACATGGATATCCTGTCGTGCAGCTTGACGATCACGTCCCCGTACAAGGTTTCCCGTCGGTCGCGAGAGTAACGATGCTCTATGAAAACCCTGTCGCCTCGGCGGTCGGCCGCCCTCACGGCCACGTTATGGTTCAAGAAATTGTCGTCGTAGACGGACCATTCCGCATCCGCCTCCAATGAAAGCCGGGTTGCCAGAACAAGGTTCAGTTCCGCGAAAATCGGAGAGAAAGGTTCGTTCTCGATGGTTTCGTTTAAATCGTAGGTCTGTTCGACCTTCAAACGGCCGAAAGGCCGGTATCCGAACAAAGAATCGGGCGCCGAAGGCGCTCCGTCCGCTTCTTCCTTCGATTTGATCGCCGGAAGCCTGTATCTCGAGGAAAGGATGTTGGTGACGGAATACGTCACGGCGCTCAACCGGTCGATTCTGTCGAGTTCGTCGAACTGGGGAATGTCGTCCTGGCTGATCGGCGGAATGTAATTGTAGACGACCTGCGGTCTGATGGTATGCTTGACCCGGTCGGTGGTCTCGAAATCCACTTTGAAGGTCCTGTCAAGCTCGGTCGACAGATCGAGCCTTACATCGACCATTTCCCTGTTGAACGAGTCTTTTCCGTCGTCCCCGAAGTCGTCCCAATCGTCGATGTACCATGCGGTCTCCCGCAACCCGACGGAGGGCTCGAACGCAAGAAGGTTTTTCAGCCTCAAAGGCAGATACACCCTGGGGGCGACATCCATCCGGTGGCCCGTATAACTGTCCTCGCGGAAAAAATAGGTGTATTCCGATTCAAGATCCCAGTAGAACATCGAACCCAAGATGGGCTGGCGCAAACTGTTGAAATTCGCGTACGGAAGTTTCTGCAGGGTATCGTCGTAATCCTCGTGCCTTCTTTTGTTGACATCGTCGTACCAGCGCGCCTCCACGTTCAAACTGTAAAGGTTCCAAAACTTGGAGACGTTAAGGCTGTTCACCCTGACCGGATCGTCGTATTCGTCGAGGTCCCTTCCAAACTCGCCGAAAAAATAGCTGTTGGTGTCCCCGAAGCCGAGATAGCTGTCTTTAAATTCCCTCAAATAATCCTGGTCGCTGACGATATCCAAGTCCAGCCTCGCGAAAAAACCCTCGGGAAGTTCCTGGTCGTGTTTCATCCTGAACCAATATCGGTCTTCGTTGGGGCGAAGATACTTGTCGCTGCGATAACCCCAATTGTCGGAGGAATCGCCCTCGCCGTCGTCTACCTTGCGGTCGTCCAAAAATTCCCCCATCGCGGCGCCCTGGGTCAAGCCGCCAAGTTTGTAACGATATTCCGCCCCGGACCTGACTCCTCTTTCTCCCATAACATGGGCGTAGAATGTCGCGTCGGAGCTTTCGTCGATGGCCCAGAAGAAGGGCTGCGCGTACTCGGCGCCTTTTCTGTCCGAATACCCGAACTGCGGTGGAAGAAATCCGGTTTGCCGCTTAAGTTTCACGGGAAAGAAAAGGTAGGGCGTGTAGAGCACCGGCACCTTTTTCGCGTAAAGGGCCGCGTGTTTTGCGGAGCCGTAGCCCTCGATGGTGACTTCGACGTCCCGAGCGGTGATTTTCCACGCGGGCGAGTCGCCCTCGCATGTCGTAATACTCGCCTGTTCGGCCCGGTAACTGTCCTTTCCCGTCTTTATCAACCGGTCTCCGCGAATATAGAAATGGTTCTCCTCGATGAAAACCGTGCCCTCATACACGATTCCGGTCTCGTTGTTCAAGTTCACTTCCATGCTTTTTCCCGTCAAGATGTCCTTGCCGGATACCAACATGACTTCGCCTTCCGCGAAAGCCTCCATGGCCTTATGGTCGAAACGGACGCGGTCGGCGGAAAGTTTCAGGTCCTCTTTTGCAATCAGAACGTCGCCGTGAGCGAAATATTGGTCGGTTTTTTGGTCGTATCGGACTTCGTCCGCCGTGATTCGCCACGGAGGCCCTTTGGGCGGCATTGAAGAGGATTGCTCTTGCGCCGACGCAGAAAACGTCAGCGCCAAGAGGAAAAACAACGCCGGCAGGACAAGCGCGAGAAAAAAGCTCGCTTTGGGTATGGTTGGATTGGGAAGGTGCGGCGGATCGGATTCGTCGGTTTTCTTTTTGTCGATCATCTGTTCGTAGTCTCTCTTGGGGCGCCAAAATATATATTTACGGCGCAAAATTTGCATGGTATCATCGACGCCGAATTATGAAACACAAAAAATAATTGAATAAAACCGACTGGTAAAAAAATGTCAAGTTGATCTTCTCATGAAAATACTGTTAACCAATGACGACGGCATTTATTTCGAGGGGCTTTGGGCTCTTCACAGGAAATTGAGCAAAAGGAATTCCGTCGCGGTCGTTGCCCCGGACAGGGAAAGAAGCGCGATCGGCCACGCGATTACATTGCACGAGCCTCTCAGGGTGATCCAAATGTCCATGAACGGCTCGGGACCGTGCTGGTCGGTCAGCGGCACGCCTGCGGACTGCATAAAGCTGGCGATGCTGGAGATCCTGAAAATAAAACCGGACATGGTGATTTCAGGAATCAACCCCGGGGCCAACGTGGGGATAAACGTCAATTATTCCGGGACCGTTTCCGCGGCCAGAGAGGCGGCTCTCTACGGCGTTTGCGCAATGGCGGTTTCCATGGACGGACCCGGAAGGGACAACTACGCGGACGCTGCCGGTTTCGTTGCCGAATTGACCGAAAAACTGGTCCGGACCGGAATGGCTCCGGGCACTTTTCTGAACGTGAACTTTCCCGATTTTCCCATCTCGGAAATCGCGGGGGTTCGTGTCTGCCGGCAAAGCACAACCTTGTATTCCGAATATATAGACAAACGAATCGATCCAAGGGACAAAATCTATTATTGGCAAGGTTTCGACTCTATCCCCCCGGAAAAGGGATCGGATCTCGACAGCGCCGCCATTTACGAGCGCTATATCGCCATTACGCCGATCAAATGCGACATGACCGACTACGCGGCAATGGAAACGCTGAAAACTTGGAACCTTGACTTTAAAAAATGATTTGACTGCACAATCCGAACGTCACGAAAACGACATATGGCTCCTAACATATTGGATTACAAAAGCGGAATCCTTGAACAACTGAAAAAAATTTTCCCAGTTGAAAACTTTTCGGAAAAAGACCTCCAAAAGCTTCTGCGGATATGCGAAGTTCGTAAATTCCGTGCGGGGCAGGTTATCATAGAACAGGGAAGCAACGACGGTTATACATATTATCTGGTTTCCGGCCAGGTAAGGATCGAAAAAAACGGAAACTTGCTGGTGGTTTTGAGGCGCGGTGGAGACGCCTTCGGAGAGATGGGGGCGGTCGATGGCTTTCAAAGGTCGGCCTCCGTTATGGCGCTCGAGGATTGCGTTTGTATCGCCATCAACATGAAACGCATCGAGAGTGTGGCGGAGGCCGAAAGCTACGCGTTTAAGTACATGCTGTACCGCAATATTTCCAGGGAACTTTCCGCAAAGCTCAGGGGCACCACTCAAGCGCTTGTCGAGGCCAGAGAGGAAATCGCGCGACTGAAAAAAAAATACGAAAAGTGATCCGCGCGATCACCCTCCGTCGGTTTGCGGAAAAGCGGTGTTGGCGTAGAGATATTCCATTTTTTCCTTGTGCTTGAGTTCCTCGTTGGCCATCTTCAACAACAACTCCCTGACCTCGCCTTGCCCATGGAGGGCCGCAAGCTCCGTGTAAAATTCGTGGGACCTGAGTTCCCGGTGGGATGCCACAAGATAGACGTCCTCGCTCTTCATTTCCTCGGCGATTTCCGGCTCTTTCTGGTACTCCGCGATTTTGTAGAAGGTCACGTCGCTCATTTTCAGGTCCTTGGGGCTCATGTTCTCGTCGCGGTACCTGACAAGAAACGCCTTGTGTTTTTTTTCCTGGTTTGCGATGTTTTCCACGGTTTCCTTTACGGATTGGTCCGCCACCTTTCCGCAGATGTCCCGGTAAAAGTCGTACGCCTCCTCCTCGCGTTTGATCGCCGTTTCGATCAGTTCCATGATTCGCTTGTCCGCCATGAGTTCACCTCCGTTTTTTTTCAGTGTTGACGTTGCAAATAATTTTGACATTCATAATGGTTTTTGCAATAAAATTTAGGAAAAATTCGGCTTGGATTTTATGGCATTGGAGCCAAACCCAAAATTTACCTGGAAAAGGAGGACGAGCATGGAACAAGGAACGAAAAATACGGAGAGGGATATCGAAAAGCAATACCCCGTCAAGAAATTCGTGGAGAAGTTGCGAAGGCTGGCGGATTGCCTCGAACGGGGAGAGCGTTTCAGGATACAGGTGGCGGGGGAGAGAATAACGGTGCCTCCCGACGCTTCGATCAGCATAGAGCACGAGCGCGAGGAAGGCATGGAAGAGATCGAGTTCCAGCTCAAATGGGCAGGCAAGAAATCAATCCCGACGGAACAATAAAAATAGCCCGAAACAGGCATAGTCGCCGAAAGATAGAGCCGTTTCGAAATCGCGGACGCCCGAAGAGCCAGGTATTGTCCAAATGAAAATTTTGGCCGTCTCCGATATCGTGACGCCGTCGCTCTACAAGAAGTTCGACAGGGCGATGTTTCCGGACGCGGATCTGATCGTCTCCTGTGGGGACTTGCCCCCGGAGTACCTGACCTTCCTGTCCGTCGCCTTCGACGCCCCCATGGTCTACGTGAGGGGAAACCACGATTTCCGGTATCGGGAAAAGCCGCCCGCCGGCGGAATCGACCTTCACGCGAACGTTTTCCGTTTCAAGGGACTGCGGTTCTTCGGGCTGGAAGGCTCGAGATGGTACAACGGCGGACCGTATCAGTACACGGAGCGGCGGATGAAACGCGTGGTAGGAAGAATGCGTCCGCTCCTGTGGTGGAGAGGGGGCGTGGACATTATCGTTACCCATGCGCCCCCCCGATCTATCCATGACGCCGAGGACCAGTGCCACAGAGGTTTCAGGATATTCCGGACCATGATCGAGCGCTATCGACCTTTGTATTTTCTTCACGGCCATGTACATGGGGTTTTTGAAGATCCCGAAAAACGCGTAACCCAAATAGGTCGGACCAAAGTGGTGAATTGTTTTGGGTATTTTTTCCTGGATATCGAGGAGCAAGAATAATAAAACGGACAGAAACTCGTCTTTGATCACGGAATTGTCCGATTTCGATACAAGGCAGGAGACGGAAGCTGCCTACGATTGTCGGGAGCGCGGAGTTCAAACGGTCCCCTTGGAAAGAATAGTGGGAAGCGTCGGCCGCTACCACGATTTCGACCGTCAATTCAAACTGAAGCCACATCTCCCGTCCGAACGCTTCGAGCAGGTGAAGCAGGCCATGCTGGAAGCCAAGCCTATGCCGCCGGTGAAGCTTTACCAGATCAAGGACGATTATTACGTGCTGGACGGCAACCACCGCGTTGCGGCGGCCAGAGCGTTGGGAAGAACGGAAATGGAAGCGAAGGTTATGGAATTGATTCCGTCCAAAAACACGTTGGAGAACATTCTGTACAGAGAGCGCCTGGAATTCGAGGAAAAGACGGGCGTGAAACAACGCATCGAGTTGTCGGAAATCGGGCAGTACGAAAATTTGTTGAAACAGATCGAATCCCACAAGACTTGCCTCGAAAGGGAGAAGGCGGAAGGAATTTCTTTCGCGGAAGCCGCCCGGGACTGGTTCTCTTCCATTTACAGCCCCCTGGTCGGCATCGTCGAAAAGGCGAAACTGTTGGAGTCGTTTCCCGGCAGGACCGCCGCCGACCTTTTCAATTACATATCGTATCACCAGTGGGTCCTTGGCAGGACCAGGAAATACGGGGTCGGAATCGACGACCTGATTCCCAACGACATGGAGGCGTTCCGGGAGAAAATGGCGGGCAAGCCGTCCTGCGGTTACCCGGATATGCAAAGATGCATCACCACGTTCGTGCTCATTAACGTCCAAGCCAAGCACGAAAGAAGAATCATGGAAAAATTGTTCGCCCTGGACGAAGTCAAGGAGATTCACTCCGTCCACGGCACGTACGACCTCTTGGCCAAGGTGGTGCTGTCAAGGGATCTCCTTTGTTCCGACGCCGAGGTAATCGGCGATTTCGTCCAGAACAAGGTCCGGATGCTCACCGGGATTGCGGCCACCCAGACCTTGATTCCGGGGACTTCAAGAATAAAGGCGCCCAAATAGGCGGGCCGAATTCGGGTTCGGGTTGAACTCCCGACCCGCGAGTTCGTTCGCAGCGGCGCCTATTAGACATTTCGCACTTGGGGCGACGCTTACATCCTAAGCCTTCGCGCCGCTCATGTAAAAGAACATGCGTTCGCGCCACAGGTCCTCCTTCAGGATGCAAATATCCCCTCCCTCCGCCCTGGTGGCCACAATGGTCCCGAAATGCTCGGGGGACAGGTCGGAACAGGAATCGCCGGTCCAGGCCCCGAAATCGGGCTTGACGGCTATGAACTTCTCGAAACGCTCCGGGGTCGCCTGGACGCTGCACGCCGCGTCGGGAATCACAAACACGTCTTTATCCTTCCGTTTGTCATGTACGAAATAAGCGATCATCTGCAACCTCCTTTCGATTTGTTTTTCGATTCGAAGAAATTCTAATCACGATAAAAAAAATATCGAGCAACAAATTTTCGAAACGAGCGAAGCGCACTCTCGACCGTTTTCCGGAAACCGAGTTTCCTGCGCAACCGTTCGGGGTTCTTTGCATGCCCAAATTCCCCTTTACATTACCGCTATAAATTGTTACCACCTGCCGAAAAGAATACCAGATGTGGGAGGGAAAGAAAAAAGTTTGGAAAGTTTACGATGCGGAACATGAGATGACGGACAAGCTTACGCCCGAGGAACGTTCGTGGCTGATGTCAAGGGTGCGGAGCAAGGACACGAAGCCGGAATGGGTCCTTCGGTCCGCTCTTCACAGGCTCGGCTTCCGATACCGCCTTCGCCGGAAAGACTTGCCCGGCAAACCGGACCTTGTTTTCGCCAAATACCGCACGGTCGTTTTCGTCAACGGTTGCTTTTGGCACCGCCATCCAGGGTGTTCCCAAGCCACCACTCCCAAGAGCAACGTGGAATTTTGGGAGCGGAAATTCCGGCGCAATGTCGAGCGCGACGCGCGGAATCATCAGGTGCTCTGCGAATACGGATGGCGGGTTGTCGTCGTGTGGGAGTGCGAACTTTACTCCAAGACGGTCGAAACGATCGAACGGGTGGTCGGCGAGTTGTTGCCGGACCCGGAATGCGAGGTAAAATGCGGGACATATCCCGACGTTCTCGAACGGAAGGAACTCTTGAAAGTGGCCGAGGAAAAGGTTCGGTATCAATTGAACAGGAAACGCGATGGAAAATAGGCCGACGGAATACAGAGGAAAACCATGCCGCCCGAAAGTGCTGGATCTTTTCGCCGGGGCCGGCGGACTTTCGCTTGGATTCGAACAGGCTGGTTTCGACATTGGCGGAGCCGTCGAGTACGACCCCATCCACTGCGCCGTTCACGAATTCAATTTTCCATACGGCCGGGCCATATGCCGCGACCTGTCCGTACTTTCCACCTTGGAACTTTTGGAATTGCTCGGCTGTGCAAAGCCCGACGTGATATGCGGCGGACCTCCTTGCCAAGGATTCTCCCTGATCGGGAAAAGGGCGCTGGACGACCCTCGCAACCGTCTTCCCCGCGAGTTCATCAGAATAGTCCGGGATTTGCAGCCGAGATATTTTCTTTTCGAGAATGTTCCCGGCCTTGCGACGGGAGCGCAAAGTAAAATTCTCGACGAAATCGTAAACGATTTCATGGAGGCGGGCTATTCGGTCGCGCGGCCGATTTCCATCCTTTCCGCCACAGATTTCGGCATACCGCAAACTCGGAAGAGGCTTTTCATAATAGGAATCCGAAACGGCTGTCCTTCGGTTGCGTATCCCGAGAGGACGCATCTGGCGCGGTTGAACCAACGCTTGCTGCCGGGGGAAATGGCTTGCCCTACGGTAGAGGAGGCCATCGGAGACCTGCCCGACGCCGACCTGTTTCCCGAATTGCTCGAGCAGGATTGGGTTCGATGCGATTGTGGAGAACCGATATCGACATATGCCCGATATCTTCGCGACCCGTCTTCGGATCCCGGTAATTACGCCTATCCCAGGCTCTGGGACCCGACTATAATGACCGGCAGTCTGCGGACGAAACACACGGAGGTTTCGCGTCGCAGGTTCGCGGAAACCGGACCGAGCGAAACCGAACCCGTAAGCCGTTTTTTCAAGTTGGCCCCCGACGGCTACTGCAATACTCTTCGCGCCGGGACCGGAAGCGAGAGAGGCGCCTATACGTCGCCGCGTCCTATCCACTGGCGCTATCCGCGATGCATTACCAATCGCGAGGCGGCCAGGCTCCATTCCTTTCCCGATTGGTTCCGGGTGCATGTCACCAAGTGGCACGGCTTCAGGCAGATCGGAAACTCGGTCCCGCCGCTTTTGGCTCGAGCCATCGCTTCGCAGATCGTCAAGGCGTTGGGATTCGTTCCGGAACGACCGAATGAAAGGCTTGTGCTCGGTTCCACCAAGCTCCTTTCTTTGAACATGAGCGAAGCCTGCCGCCATTTTGGCGTGGAAAGAACCATATCTAACCGTCGGAAAAAAGGGGAATGCCGGAGAAAGAAGGTCGGGGTTGGAGAAGGCGAGAAACTCGCGTGTCATGGCAGCGCCGCCTTCCACGGCGGCGCGGTGTCTTTCGATTATGTTGCTCGGCCCCTGGTAAAATCCCGACACGCGGGGCGCCTTGCCGCCGTGGAAGGCGGCGCTACCGAGGCTATAGAGGTCGAAGTGCTTCGAGGCATCCGTTTTATAAGATAATTGCAAAGTTCGTTCGCCATTTGCTCGTAAGTAGAACCCTCGCGCTCGTAGGAGGCCGCCAAACCTGCATCCGGGCTGATGCACGGGTTGGCGTTGACCTCCAGCACGTATACTCGGCCTTGGCCGTCCACTCTCATATCCACGCGTCCGTAATCGCGGAGTCCGAAGAGGTTGAAACAAGCCAAGGCCGTCGATCGAAGCTCCGACGACGTTCCGGAGGAAACGGGGGCCGAAAACAGCCTGGGAGTGTTGTTGTATTCGAACGAATCCTGAATCCACTTGGCCCGGTATCCCACGATCCTGTAGAGATTTTCGGGAAACGCGGAAAAATCGATTTCCGCCATAGGCAGCACCCGCGCCTCGGGGTACCCGATCAAGGAAACGTTGAACTCCCTTCCTTCGACGTACTCCTCCACCATAATCGGGCCGAATCGCGCCTTGAACGTTTCGATTTTGTTCGTCAGCGCGCTCGCCGTCTCGAAAATGGATTCCTGTTCGATGCCGATGCTGGCGTCCTCGAAGCGCGGCTTGACGATCACGGGAAATTCGAGGCCCGACGGATCGAAATCTTCCAAGCCATGGTATTCCAGGAATCCCGGAGTGCGAATCCCGTTTGCGGCGAGCAGTTGCTTCGCCAAAATTTTATCGGCGGTCAGTACGAGCGCCCGCGAAGGCGAGCCGGAAAACGGAACGTTCAGAAGTTCCAAAACCGCCGCCGGATGCCAGCAAAGGGCGGGATCTTCCTCGATGGTTTCGCAAAGGTTGAAAACGGCGTCGATCTCCTGCTCCCGCATTTCATCCAAAAAGGTGGTCAAATCCCTTGCGAGGGCGATGCGCCGGGTCGAACGGCCCGCGCTCTGGAGGGCCGACTCGATGGCCTCCACCTGCGTCAGGACGTCGACGGACGATTCCCAGTTAGCGTCTCCGCGCGCCGCAGGCGGATTGTAGACGATTCCGATTTTCATCTTCTCTCGACATGCTCCTGTATTGGTTTCGTCTTTCGACCGCCGATTCCATTATGGCACCGATAAGATCACGATAGGTCAATCCCGCTTTGTTGGCGATGATACATAAATCCGAATGCTCGGGATGCAAACCGGCCAAGGGATTTACCTCGATGAAACTGGGGACGCCGTTTGCGTCCATGCGCATATCCACGCGTCCGGCGTCCCGGCAGCCCAGCACCCGGTAGGAATCGAGCGCGATCCGGGCCGCATCCGAGGCCGGCCGGTCTTCCACAAGCCGATATTCCACCAACTCGTCGCAATTTTCCTTGTTCACATACGAATACACATCCTGTTCGGCGTTATCCTTCAGAATAACTTCCATTGTGCCGATCACTCTGGCCCGGTCTCCGGAACCGACGATTCCGACGGTGAATTCGCGTCCGGGAAGAAACGTTTCGACCAGAACGGGCTGCCGGTAATCCTCCAGCATTTTCCTGCCCATGACGTTCAATTGGACGGCATTTATGATTTTGGAGGCCGCGGTGATGCCTTTGCCGGTCCCCTCGGCGACCGGCTTGACGAACAAGGGAAACGGCAAATCGGAAATTCGTTCGAAGTCGCCGGTTTTCTCCGCGACCCGAAAATCCGGGGTTGGAATTCCCGCGTCCCTCACCACGCGCTTGGCCATCCCCTTGTGAAGCGTAAGCGACAGCACAAGTGGATCGGAAAACGTATACGGTACTCCGTAGTCGTCGAGCAGGGCGGGGACCAAGGCTTCGCGGCCGAAGCCGTTCAATCCTTCGGCAATGTTGAATACCATGTCCCACCGGTCTCCTGCGGCAAGACGCCCGGCCAGCTTCTTTGCCGTACCGATGCGGTCGGTGTCGCAACCCAACGACCGGAGGGTCTCCTCTATGGCGTCTATGGTTTCCCCCCGGTCGAATTCCGCAGTTTCCTCTTCTCCGTACCCTAACAGGAGATACTCCTCCCGAAGGTCGTACGTCAATCCGACGTTCATATGTCTTTCCTTTTGAATTATTAGTTTAGATTAGGCGTTTTCGGGACCGGGTTTGCCGCAAACGTCCGGGTATCGATAGATTTCACCGGCGTAATTTTTCAAGACGATATCGTCTCCGTCGCGGCCTACCACGTAATCGGGCGTCAGGACGACTTTTCCGCCGCCTCCGGGCGCGTCGATCACGTACGTTGGAGAGGCGTAGCCTGTGGTATGGCCCCGCAATCCCCGGATCATCTCGAGGCCCTTTTCGACGGATGTTCTGAAATGGCCCGAACCGGAGATGGGATCGCACTGGTACAAATAGTAGGGCCGGACCCTGGCATAGAGAAGTTTGTGCATAAGCCGACGCATGGTATCGATGTCGTCGTTGATCCCGGCCAGCAATACGGTTTGGCTTCCCAGAGGAATTCCGGCGTTCGCAAGTCGCGCGCAGGCTTCCGTCGATTCGGCAGTCAGTTCGTCGGGATGCGTCGCATGGATGCTCATGTAAATCGGATGGTATCGTTTCAGCATTCCGGCCAGGGACAGGGTCACGCGCTGGGGCAGCACCATGGGGACCTTCGTTCCGATCCTGATCATCTCCACATGGGGGATGTGGCGGAGTTTCGACAATAGATATTCGAGCGTTTCGTCGGACAAGGTCAGCGGGTCGCCTCCGGACAATAGAACGTCCCTGATCGCCGGGTTAGCTTTTATATAATCCAAAGCGCGGTCCCACCGAGACCTTTGAGGCTCGAATTCGCACTTTCGGCCGACCATTCTGGATCTGGTGCAATATCGGCAGTACGTGGAACAATATTCGGTGATCAGAAAAAGAACCCTGTCCGGGTACCGGTGAACCAGTCCGGGGATCGGGCTGTCGTGCTCCTCGCCCAGCGGGTCGTGCGATTCGCCAAGCAGTCGAACTTGCTCGGCCACCGTCGGAACCACGGTCCGCCGCAGCGGCTGCATGGGATCGTCCGGGTCCAGCAAGCTGATATAATAAGGCGTAATGGCGAGAGGAAAGGCGTTTTGCCCTTCGCGAATCGCATCGCTTTCGTTTTGGGAAAGACAAAGGATTCTTGTCAGTTCCTCCGGCTTGGTGATCCGGTTTCTCAGTTGCCAACGCCAGTCGTTCCATTGAAAAGGCGACGCGCCGGGAAAAAAACGCCGACGAAAAGACAATGTTCGGGGAGATTCGGGTAATTCGCGGTCTGCAGCGGACCTCGTCAATGGTTTGTTCGGATTTGCGGATCTAATCGGTTTGAATGGTTTGATGTTTTTGCTTTTGATCCCAAAGGGGACCGGTTCTTCGTTTTTGGCTGTTTCGGGGGAGTCCGCCATATTGGTAGCCGCCCCCATCGTACCCAATGGATCGAAATCCTCCGAGGAACAAAGATTTTCTTTCATTTGATCTTGTTTTCGAACCTCCGAAAATCGGTTGAGGTTAAAAGTTTAAACGAATAATTTGGGATGGTGTTATAGCAATGTGCGTGCCAGTAGCCCATGGACGGAGCAATTAAGCTTCTGTGAAAGCCTTTTGGCAGTCCTACACGCCGATCGCCTCGATGGGATCCTTGTAAAACAGGGCGAAAAACGAAACCGCAGTTCCAATTTCCGAAAGAAGCGGAATTGCGGCTTCCGTTTTTTTTAGCGCTCCTTTGGTGCGCGCCTGTTTGATGGGATTGTGGAACCGACTTCGTTTCGCGACGCATAACGATAGGGCTGCAAAGCGGAACTTGAAATTCTTTTTTCGTTCCCGAGAGAAGGATCGCCTCGATTTTGTCGGCGGCAATCCTTTCTGCCCGAGAAGAAACCGTGGACTTACGGGTTTAATTCGGCGCCGACGGGAGCGATTCTATTCCTCGTCGTTCTCGACGAACTTGAGTTGATCCTTGTCGTAAGATTCGGACCCGTGGCTTCTTTCCTCTATGACCATCACATAGAACTGGCCGTTGTGTTCCATGGCCACTCTACGTTTTTTTTCGGGATCGTCGTTGATAATGACCTCGTGGAATTTTTTGTTGATTTGTTTCATTTTTTCGCCCCTTTCTTTTAACAGGTACAACATTTAACGAACGAGGCTTTCGTTTCGAGGAACGTGAAGCGAAATTAATCTGCCCGGACCGCGCGGGATATCGGTTCGATTCGACTCGCATCGAAGCGGGTCTCGCAAGCGTTTCCGGTACTCCTCGATCCGGTACGGACAAGGTTTCGAAAGCAAGCGGAACGGAAGATTTATTTCGCTCCACGTTCCTATTTTAGCGCCTCTTTCCCTTTCTCATTCAATGTAAATATCTCGCAAGAACATTCTCAATGGAGGCTAAACCTGTTTTGACAGGAAAAAAGATAGTATGCGGACTATCTATTGTTAAGTAAGAAGACGGGGATTAGCATTCCCCATAAAGGTAAGAATAAGGATATAGCGGGATTTCGGCGCGGTTTGGCTTAGCGTTGGAAACCGGTTTTATTTCGACAAAAAAACGATCGAAAATTATGCCATATTCCCATGCTTGAAAGCCAAATGCGACTTAAAGCACGTTTCCCGACAGAAATCTTTCTATCGAGTGCTTGAGCGTTCCGCGGGGGAGCGCGGCGAAATGCCGATAGCAGTAAGGGCAAAGATATACGTGGTCGAGAACTTGCGTTACGTGTCGAGTAAGAGCGAAATCTCCGCAAAGATTGCATGAATATCTTGCCTGCCCTAAATGCCTGTTCGGAACTTCCCGGCTTTTTGTCATTATCTGGACTCCCGCGCCATACTGGGAATTGTATTTGGCCCATATCGGTCTGCACCATCTGATTTCCCCGAGAAAAGAATAAAATTGCTCGGGGCCGCCGACGCCGGGAGTATGATCTACCATCTTGACATTAACCAGCTCGTTGATGTCCAAATGTCGATGCGACAATATGCAGATCCCTCCTTGGCTGAAATTTACAATCTTCGATTCGAAAAATCGTTCTTCCTCGATTCTTTCGCATCGGACGGGCGTTTCATGCATGGAGCGACGAAAAGCCCTTCTGGGTCGAAACAACATTGAAAAACCTCCGAATGCGTAGCCCCTTTCTTTTCTCCTAAAACAGCGCACATTTCGAAAAAAGCGTCTTTTCGGACATGTCTTTCCATAAGCGAAAAAAGAACAAAGACAACCGGCTCGTTTTGCTGCCCCAATAAAACGAGCCGGCGTCTAAATGCCCGATAATAAGTTCTTCGATTGCATTGCGTTCCCGCTCGAGACAACTATTTTAATCGTAATTCCTGTTTTACAAAATGGACGCGGCGGAAACAATACGTGTTTGTCGGTAAATTATGGAACGAAAATACCGGATTTTTTTCGGATAAATGGCACTATTCGGGAAATCCTCCCGCTTGGCGACAGGATTTTTTCCCGGGCTGTTCGGGCGAATTGCCTCCTCCAGGGAAAACAACGCCGAATGCCTGACGGATTATAAGGGAGACTTGCGGGGCGTCGTCGTGGGAACTTTGGCGTTCGCCGCCCGGCGTCAGACGGAAATCCTGGCTTCCTCCGGCCGCATGCCGGTAGTTTTCGTTGACGATCCCGTGGTCAGCGCCTTCGGGTCGCGCTGGAAAGGAATCCGAGGATTCCCTTTGGCGTCTCCTTTGATTTCGGGGGATGCGACTTATGTTACCGGAAGCTTTCAGGCGTCAGGTTTCAGGCTTCCGGCGTCTTCCTATACCTGAAAGCTAAATCCTGAAACTTGCGCCTAATATCAACAATTCTTTTGGCGAAGGAGACTTGCTATGAAAACAAAACCGGTTGAAGATCTCATGACGCCTCTTTCCAGGTGCGCAACGGTATCGAAGGACGCCAGCCTAGGGGAAGCGGCGGCTGTATTGAAAAATTCGCAAAACGAATCCGGAACAAAGTACCCCGACCAAACCGTATTGATTTTGGACGATAAGCATCGCGTCGTGGGCAAAGTCGATATGATATGCCTTTTACGGGCACTGGAACCCAAATACGATCAGATGCTCCCCCAAAAGCATTCGTATCACCTGGGGTTTTCGCTCAAGTTCCAAAAAACCATGCTGGAACAATTGAGGCTTTGGGAGGGACCCATGGAGCATATTTGCCAGAAAGCCGCCTCCAGAAAGGTGGAAAGCTTCATGGTCAAACCCGAGGAGGGCGAATTCATCAAATTGGACGCGACATTGGACCAAGCCATTCATCAATTGGTGATGGGTTTTCACGGAAGCCTGCTGGTCGCCGACGGAAAGGAAATCGTGGGCATACTGAAGTTGACGGATGTTTTCGATGAGGTATCCAACGCGATCGCCGCATGCGAGTTCTAAATTCCAGGTCGCTTCGTTTTGCCGACAACATTGGAGGAAGCTTGAAAACAAGGGTTTCCTGCCCGATTCGATCCACATCGATTTGAAACGGCTTGCCTTTTTCATTAGAATATCCTATAAAAAAACAAATAATCGCGATGTTAAAAAAAAACAATTTACGGCAATTTACAAAGACTTCGATTCTTTTGATAGATTTTATTGGCGGCAGCCCGCTGAAGCAAAAGAGGTCGCTGAGTTGAAGAATCCTCTTGCTAAAGACGAGATCCTATTGAAGTTTTCAGATCTCTTCGATCCTTCGGAAACCAGCCGAATACCCCGCTCGAATATCCCCTTGAAATGTTCGTTGATCGTCCGAAACGGCAATTCGGGATGAAGTTCTCGAAACCAGGGATAACCAAAATCGCCTGACGGACAAGGGGATTGTCCGATAAGAAAATCGTAAGGTATCGCGTATAATGTGTTTATCGCAGTGGAAAATCCGAGCATAAAGCCGGGACGGGGGCATAAACGCGCCCCGCGAGGAGAATATCGATGAATCAGACGACGACTGTCCTCATCGTGGACGACCATCCACTTTTCAGAGAGGGCGTCAAAGCCTTGATCAAACCCGAAAAAAGATACGAAGTCGTCGGAGAGGCCGACAAGGGGGGCGAAGCGCTTCAAAAAACGAAAAAATTGAGGCCTACGCTTGTCCTGATGGACCTTTCCCTGCCCGACAAAAACGGCTTCGATGTCGTTCGGGAAATAAAGAGCGCAGTTCCCGAAACGATTGTCGTCATGCTCACCATGCATTCCTTGATCGACAACGTAATCGACGCTTTCAAGGCGGGAGCGACAGGATACGTCGTAAAAGATGCGGCTTCGGACCACCTGTTGAAAGCGATGGACGCGGTTTTGAAGGGAGACTATTTCATGGACGCCGCCATTTCCAGGCAGGTGGTCGAAAAACTTATGAAGCAATCGGAAAGGCGGGTGGTGATCTCCGACGCCGCATACGAAGCGCTCACCCCAAGGGAAAAGGAAATCATGGTGCTCCTGGCCGAGGGAAACAGGGCAAAGGCCATTGCGGACGCGCTCTGCATCAGCCCCAAAACCGTGGAGAACCATCGTTGCAACATCATGCGGAAGCTGGAGGTTCACAGCAGCCACGAACTGGTTAAATACGCCGCGAGAATAGGACTTATCGACGTCGAACAATGGAAAAGGTAAGATGGACTTGTTTTTTCGAGGGCTTTCAAGACCGGACGTTCTCGGATGCGCTGTTGTACGAATAGGTGGGCCAGTCGGGCTCGTAGATTTCCGCTTGTTGTCCCCAACAGGTCCAGCCCTTTCGTCCGCCTCTGGCGAACAGTTCAAGGTAGGGGCCCGGACTGCACGCTTCCACGATTTGGTACAACTCGTCCGGCTTTCTGGAATGTTCGCGTTTTCTCGTCTTGATGATATTGACCTGTGACCTTCCGGGAGAGAGTGTCCGCATCTTTCCCCCGACCCCGAACAATATCATCTCGGTGGTATTCCGAAAATAAAACCCGACTCCTCGACCGTCCGGACCTCCGTCCTTTCTGATCTTGTGCCATATCAGGTTGGTCTTGTAGTCGAATCCCCATGCTTTCATTACCGACAGGGCTTCCGTCAGAAGAGCGTTCGGGGTCCATAGATACAAGTGGCATTTGTCGGTTGCCGCGTCTTTCACAGGCAACCGCCTTATCTGTTCGAGCGTAAGCGTAGCATAGCGATTCAGACGTTTGTGCTCCGGCGCGACCTTCCCGGTCCTGTTGGCGAAGCGCCACGGCGGATCCGCCAGAATAGTCGCGAACTTGCCTTTTATCGCGTCTTTGAAATCTTTAGAGGGGTCCATGGGCTTTATCCTTCGGTGTTCGTCTATCGGTCTATACATAGTTGCGTTTGTTTATATCGGGGCTTGTGGATTTCGTCAATCGATCGAGAATTTTGGTCAAGCCAGGATGGATAGGACGGAATTTCGGAAATCCAACCGCACAGCCAGCAAATTTTCTGTTGACGCGAACAGCGAAACTTATGTATTTGTGAATACTAAGCGAACAGTATTTCGCCCTATTTTTACCGTTCATTTCAACCCCTTCCTTTTCGAATTAAAATTAATCCGCCGATTTTCGACGACATCCCCGTTTGCCCTTCTTTTCTCGAAAAGCGGGCGACGATTTCATTGTTTTATATCGGACGACATGCAGGGGCGCGTTTTCACCATCCCGCAACCGGGACGGATACGATTTTGCCGATCTGGAATCGTATTCTCGGAAAAGAAGACGAAAATGCCGATGTGATGTCGATTTTAGGGTTTTATGGGAATTTAAAGTTTTAGGGGGAAAATTGGAAAATGGTGGAATACGCATTAATGTTGTTTAAAAACATTTCGTTTGCCAATGTTCAGGCTACGTCGCAGGTGCAGACGATCTTCGCCATTTTCGGCATCGTTTGCACGGTCGTTGGCTATTGGATCAAACAATTGCTCGGCGCGATTTTGGGAGCGTCGATCGTATTTCTCATATATCTTTATATGACCGGATTCTTCTACCGAATGTTTTAAGGTTTGCACCGCGCCCGATACGTGATATTATTCGATTCTTTCTTAGAGTAACTTTCTCTTTCGCCCGCCGAAAGGGAATGCGGGGCCAAACGCCTCTTTTTTCATTTGCAAGGAGTTTTTTCGAGCATGCGATATGCCGCTTTTCAGACTTATTTTCCTGAACTGGCCGAAAACGAAACGAGGTTTTTCCAGATTCTGAACGATCCCGAGCTTCCACCCGACACCTACTATTTGGAGGAGATGTACTGCGAGAATCCGGAGTGCGATTGCCGAAGGGTCTTGTTTTTCGTTTTTTCCGAATCGGAGGCGAAAATGCTGGCCGCTGTCTCCTACGGTTGGGAAAACGCCGAGTACTACGCGGCTCTTTCGGGAAAGGCCGGATTGACCGAATCGAACAAGTCCAAAGGTCCCTTGCTGGATCCGAATTTTCCCCAGTCGGAATACGCGCCAATCATACTCGACATCGTCGAATCCAATGTTCTGAAGGACAAACAATACGTGAAGCGATTGGAGAGACACTATAAACTGCTGCGAAGGGCCGTCGCCGAAAAGAGACTCGGAACCGGGGCCTCCCCGGACTCGCAAAGGGCGAAAGCCGGTCGCAACGCGCCGTGTCCGTGCGGTTCGGGGAAGAAATTCAAAAGGTGCTGCATGGTTTGAGGCGGAAACTTTTCGGTCTTGCCGCCGTCCTGTTCCGACAAACGATGCTACGACTCCGAAGCGAGGTACTTTAACCGGCTCAGCGTCTCCCAAGAAAATTCCTCTCTTCGGCAGGGAAACACGGCATTGTTGGTGAAAACCGGATCGGACTCCAATTCGAATCGCGAAGTCTCCACCGCTTTTTTCCAAAGTCGCGTGCCTGGAATCGGCGTATAATGCGCCGGCACCGGCGTAATTCCCGCTTTTTTAACCACATCTATGGACGCCTCGGCCGATTCCGTCGTCTGATCGGGAAGTCCCACCAGGAGGTACGCCCCGATCTGTTTTCTTTCGAAACCCGCCTCCAATAAATTCGCGACCGCGATACGGAACTGCTCCTCGGTGACTTTCCGGTCCAGTTCCTTTCTGCGTTCGAAATCCGCCGTCTCCAAACCCAGGCGAATGGTTTCGAAGCCCGCGCGACGCATGAGCGCGGCCTGTTTCTTCGTGATCTCGCGTATGTGCAAGGCGTTGGGCGTATGAAACCTCGCGTCGATCCCTTTTCTTATCACCCCTTCGAAAATGATGGAGGCGTGGCTTTCGGCATCTACGAGAAGGGCGTCGTCGTAGAACGCGAAGTTGAGCACACCGAACTTCCTTCGCCAATACTCGATCTCCTCCACCACTTGTTCGGGAGGACGCTTCATGAAATCCGGCTGGAGGATTTTGCCGGCGCAATAGGCGCACGCGAAAGGGCATCCTCGCGACGTCATCAGCGGCGCGAACGGAATTTCCCCTTGCACATCCAGAGCAGGATACGGATACGTGGAAAGATCGGACGGGTCGAACTTCAAGGAAGGGGAAAAACCCGTGAATTCGGAAACCAGCTTCAGGACCTTTTCCTCGCCCGGTCCCGTCTCCACCCTGTCCGCCCCCAAAGTCGCCTCCGCGTGCCCTGGGCACAGCGTCGCGTAAATTCCCCCCGCGACGACGGGGACGTTCGGAAAAATCTTGCGGACATGCTCGATGGTTTCCGCAACGCCTCCGTACCAGTAGGTCATCATCGACGTGACCATGACCAAGTCCGGGGGATCGATTCCGGACAAGTCCTCCAAGAGCCACTCCGGTTGTATTCCATATCTCGAATAGTTTCTCGGGACTTTCTTCAAACCGGCCGGTTTGGGAACCGGGGTTTTCAGGTAAGGTCCGCGGCCGTCGTTTTTTCCCGTCGGTTGCGAATCTCGTTGACCGTCGCGCGATCTCCCGCGTGCGGACCGGGGATGGAAACGGTCCAGGCAATCGATGTAGGAAACCGCAACGCCGTGCGTCCGAAGGATCGCCGCTATGTACAACAGGCCCAACGGCCGCGCCCAGAAATCGTACGCGGCGAAATCGTGTATCCAGGGATTGACGAGAAGTATGCGGGGAACGTCGGATTTCAAAGAACGCCCTTCTGCGCCCGGTTATGCTTCGATTTCGTTCGGATAGCTCTCGCCGTCCTTGTCGAAATATTTCATGGAGGTCTTTTTAAGCTCCTTTTTGCTGAACAAAAGCGTGTACGTGTCCACGTTGGCCTTTTCCGACATCCGCCGCGCGATTTTCCGGCATGCCTCCTCGTCGGCGCCGTGTATCATGGTGTACAAATTGTATGGCCAATCGCCCGACGGGTTCCTCCTGTAACAATGGGTCACTTCGCGAAAAGAGGCCATCTTTTTCCCCACCTCGTCGATCCGGTCTTCCTCCACTTGCCACGCGCCCATGGCGTTGGCGGAAAATCCGGATTTCTGGTGGCGGATGGTCGCGCCGAACCGCCGGATGATTCCCCTTTCGCAAAGGGATTTCAAATTTTCCAGAAATGTTTCCTCGCTGATTCCAAGCTTCCGGGAAATCTCCATGTACGGCCTGTGCGACACCGGGATATTGCCCTGCAACGACGAGATTATTTTCTTTTCGATTTCGGTCAAAGGCGTGTTTGCCAATTCATGCACCCTTTCTGGCAGTTAATGTTAAGATAACGGATTTGCGAACGGAGCCATCCATTGTTTTTTCGTTTTGTCCGGGAACAGCTTTCCAATCTCCTCCCGGTCGGCCCCGCAGACGCCCCTTTCCGTGATAAAGGCGGTTACCAGGCGCGCGGGGGTGACGTCGAAGGCGTAGTTTGCTGCCGGGCTTTGCGCGGGCGGTATGAGAACGTTTGCAATGCGCCGGCCGCAAAGGCCTTGGACCATGCGAACTTCGTCCGGGTCGCGCCGCTCGATGGGAATTTGGGAAAACCCGTCCTCGAGGTCCCAGTCGAACGTGCTCGACGGAAGAGCCACATAGAAAGGTATGCCGTTGTCCTTAGCCGCCAGCGCTTTCAAATAGGTGCCGATTTTGTTGGCGACGTCTCCGGTGCGGGTCGTGCGATCCGTGCCGACGATCACCATGTCCACCAGGCCGTGCTGCATGAGATGGCCGCCCGCGTTGTCGGTTATTACTGTGTGCTTTACGCCCGCCTTCCCCAGTTCCCAAGCAGTAAGCCTGGCCCCCTGGTTCAGCGGACGGGTTTCGTCAACCCAGACATGAAGATCGATTCCCTTTTCGAAAGCGGCGTATATCGGCGCCGTCGCTGTGCCGTACTCGATGCAGGCGAGCCACCCGGCGTTGCAGTGGGTCAGAATATTCACTGTCTCGCCTTTCTTCCGGCGTGCGATCCCTTCGACAAGCTTGTATCCGTGTTCCCCTATCATGCGGCAGTTTTCGGCCTCTTCCTCCACGATCTCGTCGGCCTCCAACTTGGCGGCTTCGATCCGCCTCCCGCCGTCTTCTTCCTTCAGCAACGCATCGAAAACCCGATCGACACCCCAGGCGAGATTGACCGCCGTCGGACGCGCATCTTTGAGTCGCTCGCATTCGCTCTTCATAAAATCATACTCGACCGCCCTTCGGGGACTCCCGACAGCCGCGATATACACGCCGTAGGCGCCGGTCGCGCCGATCAGCGGAGCACCCCGAACGTACATATCCTTGATCGCGCGTATGGCGTCGTCGACCGTCTTCAAATCCTCCACGACGAACTCGTGGGGAAGTTTTCTCTGGTCTATGATCCTGACGACCCCGTCGTCCTTGTCTCGCCAAATGGGACGGACCTGTTTTCCATCTACAATCATTTCATGTTCCCTTTCGAAAGTTTCTTTCAAGTTTGCGATTTTATTACATCACAAACGAAAATAATTCAAGGCGGCATGGCCAGTCTCGGGCGTCGAGGCCTTTCGGAAGTTGCCAACCGATTCGGTTTGCCCTATGATTCGCAAAAAAATATTTAAAAGGATTGGATAAATGTCGTTTATTTTACACGTCAATTGCGAATCGTCCGAGAGCTTGGCTTTTATATTCAAAGGGCAAAGGATCCTGATCAAAAATTCAGGAAAGACTCTTCGTGTTCCGACGGGAGAGGAGACTCGACAAGCTCGGCTATCGCATTCCAGGCCGCTTTACCTCGGGGAAATCGGGGGAAAGACGTGCTTTTGCGCCCAAGCCCGCGCCGACGCGGAGCCTGACGGCAATTCGGGGTTCCATGGACTCCGCGATCTGTTCGGTGCTTTAGACGAAACCTTTTTCAAAATGGCCTCCCTTGGACTTCAGGTGAACAATTGGGATCAGGTTTCCGGTTTTTGCGGAAACTGCGGCTCTCGGCTGGACCTTACGGAAAACGAACGGGCCAAGGAGTGCGGCGCCTGCGGACGAATCGAGTTCCCCCGAATTTCGCCCGCCGTGATCATGTCCGTGGTTCGGGAAAATAAAATTCTTCTGGCGCGCTCGACGAGAATCAAGTACAGCTTCCACAGCGTCTTGGCGGGATACGTGGAAGTGGGGGAAAATCTGGAGGAATGCGTGCGAAGAGAAGTTTTCGAGGAGGTCGGACTCGGGGTAAGGAACATCCGCTACTTCGGAAGTCAGTCGTGGCCTTTTTCCAACTCTTTGATGATCGCGTTCACAGCCGAGCACGAGTCGGGCGAAATCAGGATCGACAACAACGAAATCAGGGAGGCCGGTTGGTTCTCTCCGGACAATCTGCCTCCGCTTCCCGGGTGGGGGAGCATTGCGAGGAAGTTGGTGGATTCGTTTGCGGGAAGGGCGGGGAAAGATTGAAGAGAGAATTTTTTCGGATTATAGGCGGTATTTATCATAAAATTTTTTTTCTGGAGTGGAACAACAATGTCTTGCCAAGACAATGTCAATCCTGTTTAATTATTGGAACTTCATCGTATAGGAAACTTGATCGGCTGCGGGCGGAACCGATCCCGGCAGCCCTCGCGTTGACATCGCCGTCGAAATCATTAGCGTTTTATAGTTCGACCTCGAATACAGAGCATCGATAATTCACGAAGGACGGAAATGTTTTCCGATGCGGTCGAACGAACGAAACAATTCAAAAAAACCGAAAATCGACAGGCATTGCCTGATCGAATTAAATTGGGGGTTTTGCAATGGAGAGAAGATCAAGTTTTATGAGAGGCCTCGATGTTACGGCGATAGTACTGCTGGTCATCGGGGGATTGAACTGGGGGCTGATAGGCCTTTTCGATTTTAATATCGTTTCCGCTATTTTCGGCGTAGGCAGCACCATTTCCAGGTTTATTTATAGTCTAGTGGGACTGGCCGCTATTTACGAAGTATTCCAGTGGCGCTCGGTTCAACATCGTTGGAGTTGCGAAACTTGGCCGCGGCCGGCCGGAAGGACAGCCGTTTAAAATCGACGCCCCCTTGACAGGGTTTCGAAAACCGTCAAGGGGGCGTTCTTTTTTAACGGGATTGACCATAAAAATTCTGCGGGAAAAGGTTCTTCCTTTTCCCGCAAAGCATTCGCCTACATCGCAGGTTCTTTCGAAAAGCTTGCTATACCGCTCGGGTTTTCAGGATGCGAGTATTAAACATGCCCGCCCATCTCTCCAGGCGGATTGTCTCTCTTCTTCGCGTGGGGAGGAGATGGACTTTCTCCCGAAGGCTCCACGTTTTCGCCTTTCATTTTATCCTGCCTTTCCTCTTCTCCCTCTTTGACGCGATCTCGGCATTCACCTTCGCATTCTCCTGTGGTGTCTCTTTTTGGCATTTTTTCAGTCATTGAACGTACCTCCTTTTTCTTTGGTTCGGCGACGCTGCTAAAAAACGAATCGCAGCGTCCCACGCAATATTGCGTTGTCGCTGAATAAATCATAGCCCCAACCGTCGCTCCGGTGAATACCGTCTTGCCCTTAATGCGGCCAAGAGTACGTTGTAATGCGACGTGATCGCATGGTGTAGAAGAAACTTTTCGGATCCGCAAACAGCACGTATTTCCATGTAGACTCCGACGACGGAATAAAAGCAATGAACATTCCGAAAAAAATATGTTCACAATATTTCTTCCAATACAGCATCAACCCCATGGATTCTTTTCTCGTCCACCAATATACTATTCCGACAAACATACTATTCGAAAAAACTCATTAATCGCAAATCGCGAGAGGATATAGACATGTTCAACCGAAAATATAAACTTTTCAGACTGGCGGGCTTCGAGGTGGGAATCGATCCGAGCTGGATTTTGCTGGCCGTGTTGGTGGCCTGGTCTCTTTCGACAGGGTATTTTCCGTTCAAATACCGGCAACTGTCCTACGGGCAGTACTGGACCATGGGGATAATCGGCGCGATCGGCTTGTTTCTGTCGATCGTCGCCCACGAGTTCTGCCATTCGATCGTGGCGCGGCGAAGCGGAATGCCCATGAAAGGGATTACCCTTTTTATTTTCGGCGGCATCGCCGAAATGAATGAGGAGCCTCCCAACGCCAAGGACGAGTTTCTCATAGCGGTGGTCGGACCGGTTTCGAGCTTTGCCATGGCCGGGATTTTCTATGCGCTTTATTTCATGGGAGGGGCGGCCGGCTGGTCGATTCCGTTCACCGGCATCATGGGCTATCTCGGCATGATCAACCTTCTCTTGGCCGTTTTCAACCTGGCGCCGGCATTTCCTTTGGATGGCGGAAGAATACTCCGGGCCGCGCTCTGGTCCTGGAAGAAGGACTTGCGATGGGCCACCCGCATCGCCTCCAGGTTCGGCGAGGGATTCGGGGTGCTGCTGATCGTTTTGGGCATCTTAAGAGTGCTCAACGGCTTTGTGGTCGGCGGCATGTGGTTTATCCTGATCGGTCTGTTCATCAGAAGCGCCGCCAAAATGTCCTACCAGCAGCTGCTCACGCGGCGCGCCTTGGAAGGCGAAAGCCTGCGACGATTCATGAAATCCGAGCCTGTCACCGTTTCCAAGGAAACTACGATCGACCGACTCGTGGAGGATTATGTGTATAGGTACCATCACAAGCTTTACCCCGTCGTGGAGGGCGACCGGCTGCTGGGTTGCATCACGACCCGCCAGATCAAGGAAACCCCGCGAGAGAGATGGTCCCGGACAACGGTGGGAGAGGCCGCCCAAAAGTGCGGGGAGGAGAACACCATAACTCCCGATACCGACGCCGTGGAGGCTCTGGCGAGCATGCATCGAAGCGGCGCGGGTCGCCTCATGGTCGTCGAGGGAGGCCGCTTGATGGGAATTATCGCGTTGAAGGACCTTCTCGATTTTCTCTCGATGAAAATCGAATTTGAGCGAGCCTGACAACGTCGGAAAAACAATAACCGTCAAAAACCAGGAAGGACAATTATCATGCCCGTATCGGATTCGAAACTCAAACCGAGCCAGTTGTATAAGGAATGCCGGCTCGAAGAACTGGAGTTCAAGACTACCGACGATTTCGAGGACGTTCCCGAGTCCACGAACATTATCGGTCAACCCCGGGCCGAGCAGGCGCTGCATTTCGGAATCGGAATCCAGCGCGAGGGGTACAATATCTTCGCCTTGGGAGAACAGGGCGCCGGCAAGCACACTTTCATCCGAGAATTGCTGAATCGCCGGGCAAAGCAAGAAAATACTCCGGAGGACATCTGCTATGTCAACAATTTCGAAAAACGCCACGCGCCCCGTCTTCTCGCTCTGAAGGCGGGCAAGGGCAAAATGTTGGCCGAAGACATGAAACGGCTGGTCGAAGACGTTCGAAACGCCATGCGGGCGGCTCTGGAGAACGAGGAATATCAAAACCGCGCCCAATCCATCTTCGAGGATTTGCGGGAAAAGCAAAAGCGCGCATTCGAGGAACTTCGGTCCAAGGCGAACGAAAAAGACTTGGCGCCTATTCCCACCCCCAGCGGCATGGCTTTCGCCCCGACCAAAAACGAGGGCAAGGAGACCCTTGCCCCCGACGAATACGAAAAGCTGTCCGACGATGAAAAAAAGCGTATCGAGGAAAAAATCGAGGAGATGCAGAAGGAAGCCCAGCGGATTGCTCAGAACATGCCCCAATGGCAGCGCGAAATCAGCGAAAAACAAAAGGCGTTCAACCGGGAAGTGACCGAATTCGCCATCGATCCGCTGATCGACGAATTGAAGGAAAAATACGCAAGCAACGATGCGGTGCGGGAGTATCTCCAAACGGTGCGGGACGACTTGATCGAAAACGTGCGCGCGCTGCTTCCCGGAATGCAGCCGCAGGAAGCGCAGCAACATATGCAGCAGGCGGGACAGTTTCCCGGAGCTTTCGGCGTGGCGGATGATCCTGCGGAGCAGGTCGAGCGACGATATCGCGTCAACGTCCTTGTAGATCACGGAAAAAGCGAAGGCGCTCCCGTGGTCTACGAAACGAACCCGACGTACCAGAACCTTTTCGGACGAGTCGAGCACCAGGCCAGGATGGGCGCGCTGATCACGGATTTCAACATGATTCGCCCGGGCGCCTTGCATCGCGCGAACGGCGGCTATCTTGTTCTGGACGCTCTAAAAGTCCTGTCCGACCCGTTCGCCTGGGAAGGTCTGAAACGGTCTCTTCGGTCCGGAAAACTTAAAATCGAATCCATCGGCCAGATGTACAGTCTGATCAGTACGGTTTCCCTAGAACCGCAGGCGCTTCCGATCAAAGTGAAAGTCGTCTTGATCGGCACCCCTCTCATATACTACCTTTTGCGACAGTACGATCCCGATTTCGACCATCTTTTCAAAGTCCAGGCGGATTTCGCGGGCCAGATGGACCGCAACCGGAAAAACATGCACGAATTCGTCCGCCTGATCGCCTTCGCGGTGCGCAAGGAAAGGCTGCTGCCATTTACAAAGGACGCGGTCGCCCGCGTGATCGAGCGAGGGAGCCGCATCGTGGAAGACTCCCGAAAGATTTCGCTCCACATGGAGGGAGTCGCGAACCTTCTTAAAGAAGCCGATTACTGGGCTCGCGAGGAAGGAAATTCGACCGTGGACGCGGGACACGTGCAAAAGGCGGTGGATTCTTGGATTTTCCGGTCCGACCGAATTAGAGAACGCATGCAGGAGCAGATAGAGCGGGATATCGTACTGATAGACACCGACGGCGTCCGTGTGGGCCAGATCAACGGTCTTTCCGTGATTTCGCTCGGAGATTTTTCCTTCGGCCGCCCCAGCCGCATCACGGCAAGAATACGCTTGGGCAAGGGAGACGTGGTGGATATCGAGCGGGAAGTCGCCATGGGAGGGCCCATCCATTCCAAAGGCGTGCTGATTTTGTCGGGGTTTCTGGGCGGGCGCTATGCACTGGACAACCCGCTGTCCCTGTCGGCCAGCCTGGTATTCGAACAATCCTACGGCGGGATCGAGGGCGACAGCGCCTCATCGGCCGAGTTGTACGCCTTGCTTTCCGCCATCGCCGACGTTCCCATAAATCAATCCCTCGCGGTGACCGGATCGGTCAACCAGTACGGCCAAGTGCAGCCGATCGGCGGCGTGAACGAAAAAATCGAGGGCTTTTTCGACGTATGCCGGGCCAAGCAAAACGGCAACGGCCTGAACGGCAAGCAGGGCGTCCTGATACCCGCCAGCAACGTTCAGCATCTTATGCTCAGGAAAGATATCGTCGAGGCCGTTGAGGCCGGTAAATTCCACATTTACGCGGTCGAGACCATCGATCAGGGCATTGAAATCCTCACCGGCATGGCAGCCGGGGAACCAGATGAAACCGGGGCCTATCCCGAGGAGGGGTTCAACGGAAAAGTTCAGCGGAGGTTGAAGGAATTCGCCGAAAAACGGCGGAAATTCGTTCAGGAGGACAAGGAAGCTCCCGGGTTCAAGCAGGAAGACCCCGTTAGCCGACATTGAATACTGTCGCCGGGACGAATCCAAGATCAGGACGATATTTTTTAAACACCCCCCCTAAGCAAAGGTGGAATACGCAAATGAACGAAAAACAAAATCGTCGTTCGCCCATCCGAAGGATAGTGGCGGCGCTGGACGCTTCGACATCCAGCATGAACGCCCTGCGAACCGCTGTCGATCTGGCCGCTCGTTTCGACTCCGAATTGCTGGGTCTTTTCGTGGAGGACATAAATTTGCTGCGTTTGGCGCAGCTTCCTTTCGCCAGGGAGATAAGCTTCTATTCGCCCCGGCCGCGCAGGCTGGAACCCATGGGAATGGAATTGCAGTTGCGCATCCAGGCCGCGCGAATCCGCAACACGTTGGCCCTTGCGGCGGAGGAGCTTGGAGTGCCATGGGAATTTCGCATAGCAAGAGGGGATGTTGGCGCGGAGCTTCTTGCGGCGGGCGCGGAAGCCGACCTAGTGGTACTGGGAAAGATCGGACGTTCTTTGCCGGGAATACAGCGTTCCGGGTCCACCGTGCGGACCCTCCTGATGCGACGCAGGGGCATGACCCTAGTCATGGAAACAAGGGTTCAATTTGCGCAGACGCCCGTGGTGGCGGTGTACGACGGTTCCGAAGGCGCACGCAAAGCCGCCGAGACCGCAGCTTACCTTGCACGGTCCCACGATGTCCCGCTGATCGTCTTCGTCGTCGCCGAAACCGCCGAAACCGCGGAAAAAAATCGACTGGAAGCGGAGGAACAATTGCGGGACCTGGGAACGAACGCCGGATTCCGAAAAATCGTCAAGGCGGAACTGGCGGAACTGGCCGCCCGCATCCGCCGCGAAACCCACGGCGCCGTGATCATCCCCTGCTTGGAAGACTGGTTCGAGGGAGAAAGGCTGTGCGGCCTAGTGGATGAAATCGCAAACCCTGTTCTGCTGATTCGGTGACCGTGAATAAACCGACGTCAATGCGACCGGAGAGACAAATATTTTGAGCGAATTTATTCTTTACAATACGTTGACCAAAAACAAAGAGCGCTTCCTTTGCCGCGAGGAGGGCCTCGTCAAGATGTTCACCTGCGGACCCAGCGTGTACCGAAGGCAGCACCTGGGAAACTATCGCACGTACCTTTTCGAGGATGTTCTCCAAAAATACCTGGAATACCTTGGATTCAAGGTGCAGCGCGTCATCAACTTCACGGACGTGGAGGACAAGGCGATCGCGGAAGCCAACGACAAGCGCGTCGAGCTTGAAGAATTGAGACGCCCCTTGGAGGAAATTTTTTTCAAGGAATGCGAGACGCTCAAAATCCATCTTCCCTCGGAGATTCCGCGCGCGTCCACCAGCGTGGATTCCGCGGCGGACCTGATCAAACGGCTGATCGACCGCGGCCACGCCTATCGGCACCAGGGCGAGGTCTTCTACGACCCGCTCACGTACGAAGGATTCGGGCGTATTTACGGCCTTGACATGAGCCAATGGCCAAAGAGGAAAGTAAGATTCAAAAAGGATACCTATCCCGGACAGCAATGGAACCTCGGGGATTTCATCCTCTGGCACAAGCGCAAGGAAGAGGACAAGAATGTCTGGTGGGACACCGAAATCGGCCAGGGACGCCCGGCGTGGAATATCCAGGACGCGGCCATGATCAGCAAGCATATGGGTTTCGAGATCGATATCCACACGGGGGGAATGGACAACCTCTACAGGCACCACGACTACACCATGGCCGTCATGGAAGGCGCTTCGGGCAGGGAGTTCTGCCCTTGGTGGATTCATGGAGGCTATTTGCTCGTGGAAGGAGAGAAAATGTCCAAGTCCAAGGGAAACGTGACCTATGTGAACGACCTCGTCGACGACGGCTTCTATCCTCGTCACATCCGTTTTTACCTTTTGTACGGTCGCTACCGGGAAGACCTCGATTTGAGAATCGAAAACCTGGAGGACCGCGCCGGATACCTCGACCGCATTCGAAAACTTGCGACGTTGATCCTTAAACAGAAAAATCTGGATTCAAAGGACGGCGACGATGTTGTCGAGTTCGAGACGGACACGGCGGCGGAAATGCGCGCCGCCTTCGAAGAGCGCATGAACGACAATCTGGATTACGCCGGTGCCTTCGACACCGTCGCCAGGCATCTTTTCAGGGCCGTTCAGATGGACGGCGCCGATTGTATTTCGGACAAGGGCCGCGAAAAACTTCGAGCCGTGCTCGCGGATATCGACAGAGTTCTCGGAGTTTTGGGTTGCGGTTAGCGAAATCCGGTTTAGAATTGAATGCCCGCGAATGAACCGTTGTCGGTGGATACAGTTCCAAAGCATTTTTATCGCGATCCTACAGGTGAAAAAAGAGATGAGCATAATCGAGGCCCTGAAAGTGGTGAAAAGATTCGGCGACCTTACCGCCGTCGACGGGGTGAGTTTTACGGTGGAAAGGGGCGAATTCTTCGGACTCCTTGGTCCCAACGGCGCGGGCAAGACCTCGGTCATCGGCATTATTTACGGATTTTCGCCCGTGAGCGACGGCGAGATGAACGTTTTCGGCCTGAACGTCAGGACCAACTGGCGCGAGATTCGCTATCGCCTGGGCGTCTGCCAGCAGGAGAACACCCTCGATCCCGACCTTACGGTCGAACAGAACCTGCTGCTTTACGCGCGCTATTTCGATATGGAAAGGAAGCGCGCGCGCAACCGGGCCGAGGAACTTCTCCACTTCTTCGCGCTTGCCCACAAGCGGAACTCCAAGGTGATGGAACTTTCCGGAGGCATGGCGAGACGCCTCCAACTGGCCCGTTCTCTCATTTCCGAGCCGGAACTGCTCATTCTGGACGAACCCACCACGGGGCTGGACCCCCAGTCCAGGCGTCAAGTTTGGGACCGTCTTTTCAAACTCAAAAAGCGGGGGCTGACCATGCTGCTCACCACCCATTATATGGACGAAGCCGAAAGCCTGTGCGACCGTCTTATGATCATGGACCACGGCAAGATCATCGCCGAAGGCCGTCCCGGCGATTTGATATTCGAGCACGCGGCCGAAAGCGTGATCGAGATCGAAAACCCCATAAACGAACTCAGAAGCTACTTGAAGTCGCTCTACGTCCGGCACGACGACCTGGGCGACCGCATCGTCGTCTACGCCGATTCGGGGGGAAGGCTCGAAAGGGAGGTGCGCCGTTGGTTCTGCGGAGATTCTTCCCCCTGCCGTTTTCGGTCGGGAAACCTGGAGGATGTTTTTCTGCGTCTGACCGGAAGGGAGCTTCGCGAATGAACCGCTTCCAATTTTCCGCCATATCATTTCGGTTCCGCCACGTGTGGCTCAGAAATCTTACGACATATCGCCGCATTTGGAAGGTCAATTTTCTGGTCCCTCTGCTGGAGCCCGCGTTTTACATTCTTGCTTTCGGCCTGGGTTTTTCCGGGTTGATAGGCGACGTGGAATACGCCGGCTTGAAAATGGAGTACACCCGGTTCATGGCCCCGGCGTTGATCGCGACCGCCTGCATGTGGAACTCCTTTTTCGAGACTACCTACGCCTCGTTCGTGCGCATGTACTACCAGAAAACGTTTCACGGCATTTTGGCCACGCCGGTGAGCCTCGAGGAGATCATCGTTGCCGAGATCGTCTGGGCCGCGTCCAAGGCCGCCGCAGCGGTGACGCTCATGCTGGCCGTCCTGATTCCGATCGGCTACGCGATCTTTCCCGACGCTCTCGTATGCATCCCCCTTGCTTTTCTGGGCGGACTCGCCTTCGCCTCCGTCGGCATGTTCTTTACCGGCATCATCCCGACTATCGACATGTTCAACCTTCCCACCTTCTTGTTCATCACGCCCATGTTCCTGTTCTCGGGAACGTTTTTTCCCATCAAGGGAATCCCCGACTGGGCCGGGATTTTCTCGCTGATATTTCCACTCTACCACTTGGTGGAACTGACCCGTTTCTTCTGTATCGGGGCCATGGAGTCCGACCCCGCCTTCAACTTGGCGTACTTGGGGTTTTTTACCGTGTTTTTCGCGCTCCTGGCCCTCTTGACGATGAAACGTCGCCTGATTCAATAAAGAAAGCCTCTTCGAAGAACGAAGAGGCTTTCTTTCTCTCGATCAACCCAAACGGAGTCTTGTCAGGATTTTGTTCTTCGAAGCTCGACCTTTACGCGATTCATAGGATTGGGACAATCCCATACCTGGACGTCGGGATTGTCTCCGATCGGAAAGGTTCCGCCAAACTGAAGCGTCTGAACCCATCCTTGAATGTTCTTGTAGAACAATCCGCAAAAGTCCCCGCACTTGTGGGTGCTCAACTCGAATTCGTCTCCGGGTTTCATGCCTATGGTGCAATCGCCCTTGGTTTCGATCACTTTTGCGACCACTTTGTTTCCGATCGCCGGGAATGTTACCGCCATAAGTACCTCCTAATGATTAAAGGTTTATGTTTACAACGATTTCGACCATCGCCCTCGAATCGAACGGCGAATTATAAGCATATTCCCATAAATCGATCAACAACATTTTTCTTTATTCAAGTATTCGAATCTGTTTCGGCGCCAACACCAAATCGAAAGCGGCTTGCTCCGCGCCCTTCTTCGGATAATGCTGCGTTACAATGGTTTCATAGCTCTCGGCGCTGGCTTGAATGTGAATGTGAGGAGGACGAAAACCATAGCTTTCGGGATAGTTGCTTTGGAACCTGTATTCGCCGTTGCTTCCGGAGAAAAGAGTCGCCCTGTGTTCGTCGTCGTAGTTGCCGTCCGGACCGGTCAGCCAGAATTCGATTTTGGCGTCCGAAATCGGCGAACAGTCCGCAGCCGACTTGACCTCTCCCTCGAGCACGTACCCTGTTCCCACGGAATCGCGAACCGGCGCGTCGGGTTTGTAATACGGACCCAAGGCGTCGGGCTGCGTCGGCTCGCACATAAAATCGCCGGAAAACCCCATCGAAACTATTCCCGGCAAAAGCAAACATGCCAAACCGGCCATAAAAATTTTTCCAACCATTTTTCTTTCCTCCCTTATTGTAATGAAGAATCCCGCAGTTCGTCTTTCCCGCTTTTCCCTTCTTTGTGTCGGAACGACTTCTTCCGTGTTGTTTCTTTACAAACAAAATCTATTAACAAGATTGCGGATTTGCCATAAGGCGAATGGCTCAAACCAGGGGAAACACGAAGCAAGACAATGAAAACGTCCATGATTCGTCGATTCTTTTTTTCGTCCGGCATGTGAATGTTCCCAAGCGGTAAAATACATTGTTGACCCCATGGAGAACTCGATTTAGGAAGTTTAATTTTATTCATCCGAATACTTGCGAACGAAAGGGGTTCAGATGGACAACAACGAATTGGCAAAGGCGCTGGAGGAGCTGGCGCAGGTGGACATCGATACGGTCCATACATACAATCGGGTACTCGACCAAATACCCGACGAAATCATACGCGCGCGCCTGTCCGACTTCCGGGACAACCATATCAAGCATACCGGAGACCTGTGCGCGGAAATCCGTTCCCTCGGAGGAGAGCCCCCGGAACTGACGAAGGATTTCAGGGGCTATGTAATAGAGGCGTTTGCGGCCTTGCGTACCGTCGTGGGAATGAAAAGCGCCATGAAAGCGCTGAAAACCGCCGAAAAAATAAACTACAAGCACTACGGCGAGATCGTCTCGAAAAACGCGCCCTCCCATTTGAAGGAACTGCTGCGAAAGCATTTCACGGACGAGAAGATCCATCTCGATTATATCGAAAGCAATCTGAAGGCGCTTTGAACCGCACGGGTCTAAAGCTTTATGTCAACTATCGAACAGAAAGGCGCATAGATGAACGCAAATCGGAAAAGAGTCGCGTTGGTCACGGGAGCGAACAGGGGAATCGGATATGAAATCGCCAGGCAATTGGCGGAAAAGGATATCACGGTCCTGATCGGCGCCCGGAACGAGAAAAAGGGGGCGGAGGCCCGCGACAGGTTGGCGGACATGGGCTTGGACGTCCAGTTTGTCTTGCTCGACGTAACAGACCAAACTACAATTCAGGCAGCCATGGGGAAAATCAAGGACAATTTCCGACGATTGGACGTACTGGTGAACAACGCGGGCATATCCGTCGATTCGAAAACCCGAATCTTGGAACTAAGCGTGGGGTTGTTCGAAAACACACTGCAGACGAACGCTTTCGGGCCGTTGCTTCTCAGCCAGGCATGCGTTCCTCTTATGAAAAAGAACGGTTACGGGCGAATCGTCAATATGTCGAGCACTCTTGGTTCTCTTACCGATATCCTGAATCCGGATTCTTCCTATTCGGAAGTCCTCTCGCCAGCCTATCGTCTTTCCAAAACCTTGCTCAACGGAATTACGGTACTGCTGGCCAAGGAGCTTCAGGGAACGAACATTTTGGTGAATTCCGTCTGCCCCGGGTGGACTCGGACGCAAATGGGAGGGGAACATGCGCCTGTAATGCCGGAGCAGGCGGCCTCCACTCCGGTTTGGCTGGCGACTTTGCCCGACGACGGCCCAACTGGCGGTTTTTTCCGGGAACGCCGTCCCGTGCCTTGGTAAAGATCAATTCGATTTTGTTGCCGACGCGGGGCATGGTTAAAATCCCGGCCATCACGTTTGTAGTCGCGGCTTTGGCCGTGCGCTCCTTTCAACGGCCAAAGCCGCGACTACAAACGTGCGGACCTCGAAATGGCCGATGCCAAAACCAAGCTTCCGGCGCGAAACGGGGTACCCAACGGATTTCGCCTGTGTTGAATAGCCGACATTATGGCGGAAGCCCGGCAATACCTCTCGGTAAGAAGGAATATACCGAACCTTCCCCATTTCCCCTTTGATTTAGAAGGCTTATCTGTTTTAGAACGTGATCGAACGATCCGGGGCCATTTGGAAAAATTTTCATTTGGTTCAAATCAATTGCATTTGAAAATAGGAATTCCGCAAAAATTTGGATTTCGAAAGCCAAAAAAAACAGGAGGTAACATGTTCACAAAAAAATTGTCGATCATAACGGCTTTGGCGGCCGTTTTCATGTTGGTTTTCTTGGGCGGGCCAGTGGCTGCCCAGGAGCAGACGATCGAGGAACTCAAAGACAAATCGGTCCGAAACGAACAAGGCGAGGAGATCGGAACCATTCAGGAGGTAATCGCAAGTCCCGACGGCGAAATAGAAGCCGTCATTATCCGAAAAGGCGGTTTCATGGGGTTGGGCGGCGAAGAGGAGAGGATTTCCTGGAACGATTTGCAGCAGGGGCAAGAGGAAGATTACCTGGTCTATTCGCCGGGTGCGCAAACCGGCGAGCAAGCGGAGTCCGGGCAGTATCAAACCACGGACCGGCAGGACCAGGCTTCGATGGAACAACGGCGGCAGGAACAGGCTGAAGGGCGACAAGCCCGCGAAGAGAGCGAAAGCGGGGAAATAGAAGTCCGTCAGCCGGCCCCGCAAGTAAAAGTGGATCAGCCCGAGCCGCAGGTACAGGTTGAACAACCCAGCCCCCAAGTAAGGGTCGAGCAACCGGAGCCGCAGGTAATCGTCAGGCAGCCCGAGCCCGAAATCACAGTGCAGGTTGAACAGCCGGAACCCGAGGTGGAAGTGCGGCAGCAGCAGCCCCAAGTCGATGTACGGCAACAAGAACCGAAGGTAAGCGTATCCCAGCCGGAACCCCAGGTGGATGTACAGCAACAAGAACCCGAGGTTACGGTAGAGAAGAGCGAGCCGCAAGTTCAAGTAGGCCGAACGGGACAGCCTGAGGTTTACATGGAGAGACAGGGGCAGGCGCAAGTCCAAGTGGAGCGTCAAGGCGAGCCCCAGGTGAATGTCGTAAGGAAAGAAGACGAAAGCCGGCAGCAAGGTTCTCTGGAAAGAGTAGAGGCGAGCAAGGCGCAGGATTGGGTCGGACG
>CAZNTU010000001.1:132903-143185 GCA_964575975.1 uncultured Desulfobacteraceae bacterium | reverse complement strand
AACCGAACGGTACACTCATCGATGCGGACGAACCGCGAGGGCGGGCAAGTCCGGGGTGTCCATCGTACTGGCGAACACGCGGGAGGTCCGGCGGATCGACATGCTGGAGAGGCAAAGCGGTATTCGGTTCGATTTCAAGAAAATCCCCAGCGGCCGCGCAGTGTGCGAAAAGCAGCTGTACGCCATGGTGGAGAAACTGATTTCGGTGGATGTCAACGAAACGGAAATAGACCAGTACCTGTCCCCCGTGATCGCCACCCTTTCCGGCCTGAGCAAGGAGGAACTGATCCGCAGGCTCGTGTCCGCCGAATTCAACCGTTTTCTGGATTACTACCGGGACGCCGAGGACATCAACGTCGAGGTCAAGAAGCGAAAGGCGAAGAAGGAAAAGACTAGGACGGAAAAGACCGAGAACCGTCTCGAAGGCAATACCCGGCGATTCTTCATCAATGTGGGACGCATGGACAAGCTCAAGGAAGGCGCCATCGTCCGGTTGGTCTGCGAAAAGTCGGGAATCCCCTCCAGCAAGCTTGGCCGGATCGATCTGAAGCGGGAATTTTCGTTCTTCGACGTCGAGAGAAGCGTAGCGAAAAAAGTGCTTCAATCCTTGAAAGGCGCGACGCTCGACGGCAGGAAAGTCCATGCCAAGTTCGTCGAAAAGGAGGACAAGGCGAGGAGAAAGCATCGAGGCGGAGCGTTTGCGTGACGTTTCGAGCTTGCCTGGCAATAGCGGCCTCTCGATGGTAACCAGACCATCCTGGTCTGGCGGGACAAGTTTCGCAATAATGTGCAACCTGTGCGGCGTCAGGCCGGAATCGGAAGCTCTGGTTACCTTCGAGGGCTTTCGGTGCTTGAAAAATCCGAAGCCCTCCGATTAGGACGTGGTAATTTGGTCCGCCATGGCCTTGGGTTTTTTCCTGCGGAACGTCACATAGGCCTCGCTCGGATAAAACTTGCCGACATTGCTTGTAAGGGGTACGACCTGTACTCTGCTCAAATATCGATTGGCGTCGTCGTTGCTGACGATGACGGTCGGCCTTCGCTTCCGGATTTCGCCGCCGACGGCCGCATCGACGTCTATCCGCCAAACCTCACCTCTCTTCATCGTAAATGTCTCCAAATGTGTTTTCGACCCACTCTATTGCTTCCGATTCCCTGACTTCGTCGTCGGCCATTTCTTCGTATGCGGCGTACATATCTTTTTTTACCACGCGGGGCCGAACCAAATCTTCGATAACCGACTGATCTTGTCTGGCCCAACGACTGTTCGCAAACCTTCGCAGACCTCTTCGTCTATGGTCACCGTGAGTTTTTTTTGCATTGCGATCACCTCCTCTAAAATGCACATATAGTAGCACGTGCGTGTTTTTAGACACGAGATTTTTCGTTGTCGATCACGGTTTCGACTTTTGCGGAACGTACCCAAAGCGGTTAAGAGCCTGTTTGAAAACTCTGGATCTGGTCCGAGTTTCAACGCGACCGCCGGGTCTTGGACGGGTTTTAAAACAGGCTCTAAGACGCAATCCGCCAGCTTCCCCGTTATGCCAAAAATCCCATATCCGGAACAATGGAGCTTCGAAATTGACGGAGAGAGCGTTTTCCGGCCGAAAATTTCCGGCGACGGGTATGTCATCGTTGACATAACGGTCTGATTCTGCTATTTTCCCCGCCCAGCAACGAAAAGAAAGATTCCGAACCGATCCGGCAAGTTCGATCTACATTCCGGATTGGCTCTAAGTTTGGAAAATTTGGAAATCAACGTGGAGGAAAAGCTTATGTCCGAAGATACCTTTTGGTTGAACGGAAATCCGGTGGATTTCCGTCCGGGCCAGACGATTCTGGAGGCCGCCGAGGAAAACGGGGTGGTCGTTCCGACGCTTTGCCATTTGAAGGGAGCATCGCCCACCGGGGCGTGCCGCGTTTGCATCGTCGAAGTGGAGGGCGCGAGGACTCTTCTTCCGTCTTGCGCCACGCCCGTGACGCGGGGGATGAAGGTTCTGACCGAATCGCCCCAAGTGGTGGAGGCCCGCCGCACCATTATCGAGTTGTTGCTGTCGTCCGGCGCGCACAATTGCGCGGCGGCGTCGCCGAGGGACTGGACACAGTTCCAGGCCGACGTGAGCGATTACGAAGGGGGCTACGAGCTTTGCCCCGCCTGGGGAGACTGCAAGCTCCAGGACCTCGCGTTCCAGTACCAGGCCAGGACGGAGCGGTTCGCCCCGTTCAAGACCGACTTCCCCATGGAACTGTCCTCTCCCATGATCGTAAGGGACTATTCCAGATGCATCCTGTGCGGACGGTGCGTCCAGGCCTGCAACGAGGTCCAGGTGAACCGCGCGATCAGCTTCGGGTACCGGGGATCGAAAAGCAAGATCGTCGCCAGCGGGGACCGCGAGCTGATGGACTCGGATTGCGTTTTCTGCGGCGAGTGCGTCCAGGCATGCCCGGTCGGCGCGCTGGTGGATAAAAAGGCCCTCGGGAAATGGCGCCCGCGGGAGGTCGAGAAGATCAGGACCACCTGCCCGTACTGCGGCGTGGGATGCCAGCAGCTGCTTCACGTCAAGGACGGCAGGATCGTGAAGGTCGAGGGGGTCGAGGACGCCGCACCCAACCAGGGGCGCTTGTGCGTGAAGGGACGGTTCGGATACGACTTCATCTATTCGGAGGAACGGCTGAAAACTCCGCTCATCAAAGAGAACGGCAAGTTCAGGAAGGCTTCCTGGGACGAGGCCCTGGATCTTGCGGCGAACAAGATCAAGGAGATCAGGGAAAAATACGGCGCGGACGCCATCGCGGGCGTCAGCTGCGCAAGAAGCATCAACGAAGATTCCTACAACATGCAAAAGCTTTTCCGCGCGGCGATCGGTACCAACAACATCGATCACTGCGCGCGTACCTGACATGCTCCCACTGTCGCCGGACTGGCGGCATCGTTTGGTTCGGAAGCCATGACGAACTCCTTCAACGAGTTCGCAAAGGCGAAGATGTTCATGGTGATCGGCTCGAACATGATCGAAGCGCACCCCGTGGCTTCGACGTTCGTCAAGAACGCCGTCCAGAACGGCGCGAAACTGATACTGGTCGATCCGAGAAAGCACAAACTGGCGGAATTCGCCGACTTGCACGTACCGATTCGGGTCGGGTCGGACATCGCGTTCTTGAATTCCGTGATGAACGTTTTGATCGAGGAGGATTTGTACGACAAGAAGTTCGTCGGGTCCTGCACGATGGGATTCGACGAGCTGAAAAAGAAAGTGGCGGAATATCCGCCGGAAAGAGCGGCGGAAATATGCGGGATCAGCCCGGACATGATCCGGGACGTGGCCCGTCGCGCCGCGTCCATAAAACCCTTGATGGTTTGCTATACGCTGGGAATCACGGAGCACACCTGCGGAAGAAACAACGTCGTGTCGATCGCGAACCTGCAAATGCTCTTGGGCAACATGGGCGTGGAATGCGGAGGCGTAAACCCGCTTCGCGGGCAGAACAACGTGCAGGGCGCATGCGACATGGGAGCGCTTCCGAACGTCTATCCCGGGTACCAGCCGGTAATCAACGAGGCGGCCAGAAAGAAGTTCGAGCAGGCGTGGGGAGTGGAGAAGCTCCCGGACAAGGTCGGCCTGATGATCCCGCAGATGATGGAAGGCCTCGTGGACAAGAAGGTCAGGCTGTTCTACATATTCGGGGAAAACTTGGCCAACACGGAGCCGGACATCCACAAAGTCGAGCATGAGCTGGCTTCGGCGGAATTTTTGATTTGCCAGGATATTTTCGAGAACGAGACCTCCAGGTTCGCGGACATCGTTTTCCCGGCCGCCGCATGGAGCGAGAACGACGGAACTTTCACGAACAGCGAGCGCAGGGTCAACCGTGTCAGGACGGCCAGCCAGCCTCCGGGAGTGGCTAAGCCGAACTGGTGGATATTCAAGCAGATCGCCAAGCGCCTGGGATGCGACTGGGAGTCGGACAGCGCGCAGGAGCTTTGGGACAACGAGATTTCGGTGCTCGCGCCCAATCTTTGCGGAATCAAGTACCGCCGCATCGAAGGCAACGGCTTGCAGTGGCCCTGTCCGACCGAGGATCATCCCGGAACTTGCTTCCTGCACAGGGAAGGTCAATTCACCTGCGGCCTCGGCAATTTCATTCCGGTGGACTGGACGCCTCCCGCCGAGGTACCTTGCGAGGAATATCCGTTCGTGCTGAGCACCGGCCGGCGCCTGGCCCATTATCACACGAGGACCCAGACCGGTCGCTGCGCGGGCTTGAACGATCTCCTCGGAGAGGAAACCGCCGACATTTCGATCGAGGACGCGCGGGAAATGAACATCGCCGACGGAGAGAAGATCGTCGTCAAGTCCAGACGCGGCAAGGTCCTGGTCAAAGCGAAGGTTACTCCGGAGGTTCCGAAAGGATTGGTCTGGATGGCCTTCCATTTCAGGGAAAACAACGCCAACTGGCTCACCAACCCGGCTTTCGACCCGTTTACCTTGACGGCGGAGTACAAGGCGTGCTCCGTTCGCATCGAAAAAGCCGCCTGATTTTTCAACGTTTTCCATGGATCGACCATTTTAATTTCGTCGATCCATGGATTTGTCCGTCTACCAATGGGGTTGGTCCACGCTTCGTCCATCTATCCTTCGTTCCAAACATTCCCATCAAATGACATTCATTGCGTTGATTCTCCTTTTGCTTTATAATTCCTAACGAATTTTGCAATTTAATAACGGAATACATGAGGTACCGAAATGAAAACGGCAGTCGTGGAAGTGATCGTTCCACAGGCTTTAAAAAACGATTTCGAAGCAGCGGCGGCTGCTCGAGGACAAGATTTGAATCGTGCCGTTCGTCAATTGATGGCCGAGTATGTGGAGAAAGAAAAGGAACGGGTTTCAAAAAGAGAGCAGACAATCAATGCCGTCAAAGACGTTGACGAGGGTCGAACCGTTGAGGGCGAAAAAGTTATGGAATGGCTATCCAGTTGGGGATCGTCCGAGGAACTGGAGCCTCCTTCATGAAATTGCTGTTTACGAAAACGGCAGTGGGAGATCTCGTCAGGCTTAGAGAATTTATAGCCGAACACAATCCGGATGCGGCTAAGAAGGCAGCGAGTAGGTTGATAAGCGCGATAGAAGACTTGATATATTCGCCTCGAATCGGCAGACCTGTATTTGACCTTGAAGGTGAAATTCGAGAGTTGATAACCGGCAACTATATTGTGCGATACGAAATACGAAGAAACGAACTTTTTGTTTTGAAAATTTGGCATGGAAGGGAAGATCGGTAGATACGAAAACACGGGCGTTGTTAGAAGTCTTGTACATAACAATCAGCCGGTTTAAAGGATTTCATATGCAAAATCGATGATGATACTGGCAGACGGGTCGCTGCGCGGGCTTGAACGATCTCCTCGGAGAGGAAACCGCCGACATTTCGATCGAGGACGCGCGGGAAATGAACATCGCCGACGGAGAGAAGATCGTCGTCAAGTCCAGACGCGGCAAGGTCCTGGTCAAAGCGAAGGTTACTCCGGAGGTTCCGAAAGGATTGGTCTGGATGGCCTTCCATTTCAGGGAAAACAACGCCAACTGGCTCACCAACCCGGCTTTCGACCCGTTTACCTTGACGGCGGAGTACAAGGCGTGCTCCGTTCGCATCGAAAAAGCCGCCTGATTTTTCAACGTTTTCCATGGATCGACCATTTTAATTTCGTCGATCCATGGATTTGTCCGTCTACCAATGGGGTTGGTCCACGCTTCGTCCATCTATCCTTCGTTCCAAACATTCCCATCAAATGACATTCATTGCGTTGATTCTCCTTTTGCTTTATAATTCCTAACGAATTTTGCAATTTAATAACGGAATACATGAGGTACCGAAATGAAAACGGCAGTCGTGGAAGTGATCGTTCCACAGGCTTTAAAAAACGATTTCGAAGCAGCGGCGGCTGCTCGAGGACAAGATTTGAATCGTGCCGTTCGTCAATTGATGGCCGAGTATGTGGAGAAAGAAAAGGAACGGGTTTCAAAAAGAGAGCAGACAATCAATGCCGTCAAAGACGTTGACGAGGGTCGAACCGTTGAGGGCGAAAAAGTTATGGAATGGCTATCCAGTTGGGGATCGTCCGAGGAACTGGAGCCTCCTTCATGAAATTGCTGTTTACGAAAACGGCAGTGGGAGATCTCGTCAGGCTTAGAGAATTTATAGCCGAACACAATCCGGATGCGGCTAAGAAGGCAGCGAGTAGGTTGATAAGCGCGATAGAAGACTTGATATATTCGCCTCGAATCGGCAGACCTGTATTTGACCTTGAAGGTGAAATTCGAGAGTTGATAACCGGCAACTATATTGTGCGATACGAAATACGAAGAAACGAACTTTTTGTTTTGAAAATTTGGCATGGAAGGGAAGATCGGTAGATACGAAAACACGGGCGTTGTTAGAAGCCTTGTACATAACAATCAGCCGGTTTGACGGTATGTGCATGATATGCTAGAGTTATGCATAAATCGTATGGGAGGTCTAAAATGAGAACAACCCTTGACTTACCTGAAGAATTATTGGACGAGGCCATGAAGGCCACTCGCATAAGTACGAAGACCGGAGTTATTATCGCGGCCTTGGAAGAACTGATTAGAAAAAGGAAAATTTCCGAACTAAAGGATTTCAAAGGCAAAATCGATTTGGATATCGATTTGGACGTCGTCAGAGGACGTTAATGTCGGTATTGGTCGATACCTCGGTATGGATCGAGTATTTCAGGAGCGGCTCCAAACTCCAAAGTCTGGACTTTCTGATAGACGAGAATCTAATCGCGACAAACGAGCTGATACTGGCGGAACTTGTTCCGTTTCTAAAAGTCCGAAATCAAAGAAGACTGATAGATTTGTTGCGAAGTATTTACAGGTTCGAATTGTCTATCGATTGGGGGCAAATCGTCGAGTATCAATACCAATGTCTCAAAATCGGGTTGAATGGTATTGGAATACCCGATCTGATAATAGCGCAAAACGCAAAACAAAATCGGTGCGCGATTTTCACATTGGACAAACACTTCCACATAATCAGAGATGTTATTGGCCTTGAAGTTCGAATGTAATCTTCCGATAGTTTAAAAGGTGTCGCCATGAGTCACGCCGGAAAGATGACCAAGCTCCTTTCGATATGCGCTATTGCCATTCCCATTCTATTCACCGCCGCTTCGGCGTTGGATCGCGATGCCGCGCCGCAAAGAATTCGGACGTTGAGCGCGGAAATTTCCAGGCACGACTATTTGTACTACGTGTTGGGCAAGCCCGAGATATCCGACCGGGAATACGACCGGCTTTTCGACGAGCTATTGGGACTCGAAATGCAATTTCCCGATCTTGCCTTGCCGGACAGCCCCACGAAGCGAGTCGGCTCCGATTTGGACAATGCCTTTCCACAAGTCCCGCACGACCCGCCCATGCTGAGTCTTGAGAAACGCTATTCCGCAGAAGATGTCGTGGCATGGGCGAGGGAGACGCGGGAAAAGTCCGGAGCAAAGATTTCCTTTGTCCTGGAGGAGAAAATAGACGGCACGGCCATCGAGCTGATTTACGAAAAAGGAGTGCTGACGAGAGCGGCGACTCGGGGAAACGGCAAGACCGGATACGATGTCACAAACAACGCACGCACCATTCGGACCCTTCCCCTCCGATTGAGCAAGCCGGTTTCGGTTACCGTCAGGGGCGAAGTTTTCATTCGGAAAAAGGATTTCGACAAACTTGCCCGAAAAGACGGGAATTTATACGACAGTGCCAGAAACTTGGCCGCCGGCGCTCTGAGAAGAAAGAGCAGTTCGGAGGCGGCGAAAATCCCCTTGGATATTTTTGTTTTCGAAGCGGTTGCCGGGGATATCGAAGACAAAGCCTTGCATTCCGATTTGCTCGCTTGGCTGGCGAAGTTGGGTTTGAAAACCAATCCGAACAATCGGACGGTATTCGAACCCGAGGAGATCGAAAAATATATCGAGGAGGCTGTTTCGCGAAGGGGCGGATTGGCGTATGAAATCGACGGCGTGGTGGCGAAGGTAAACGAAACGGGGGCGAGAAAAACGCTGGGCGGGACCGAGCGTTTCCCCAAATGGGCCGTCGCTTGCAAGTTCAAGCCTCCCTTGGACGAGACCGTGGTCGAAGGCATAGAGTTGCAGGTGGGGCGTACGGGACGTATAACGCCGGTTGCGAAATTGCATCCGGTCGAAATCGGCGGGGTCGAAATTTCTCGCGCGACTCTCCATAACCAGGCGTATATCGACGAATTGGAACTGGCCATCGGAGACGCCGTGAAAATTTCAAGGAGAGGGGATGTCATACCTGCGGTGGAAGGGGTCGTCGAAAAGAACGCTTCGGGCAACGACGTTTTTCAAATCCCGGACGAATGCCCCGTATGCGGAACGCCTCTGAAAACGGAAGGCAGGCATCGTTTTTGCCCGAACAAGGACTGCCCGGAACAGGTTCGGTCCAGACTGGCTTGGTTTTCGAAGACGATGAAAATTAAATACCTCGGGCCCAAAACGATCGATCTCCTGATTTCCGAAAAACGAATCCGATATCCCGAAGACATCTACGCGATAGGCGAGGAAGACCTGAAAAATCTGAAAGGCTTCGGAGAGAAGAAAATCCGTTCGCTCGTCGCCGGCATTGAAGAGAGCAAGAGAAATCCGTTTCACGTCGTGATTTGCGCCCTCGGTATCGAGGGACTCGGAAAAAAGAACGCAGTAATTTTGGCGGAGGCAGGCTTCGATTCGGTCGATAAGATTTTGAACACGGGAGCAAGCGGTCTTTCCAGGATTAAAGGGATTGGCGAAAAAACCGCTTCCGAAATAATCGGCGGATTCTCTCCCCGAATGATAGAAACCATCAAAACTTTGAAAAAAGCGGGGTTGAATCTTTAGGGCGCCGGTACTTCTCAGGAAAAATAGTTAGGCCGATATCGAATATTGAATCATTTCATAGTTTCCATACCGTTGCTGAGCGCTTTCAGCAGTTTTTCCGCCGCTGCGACATCCCCTTCGCACGCCTTTTTCGTAAGCTTGGCAAGTTGAGACTCCTTGGAGGGTGCTCAAGTGGTTTCCATTCCGAAAAAGTCGGTGAGCAGAATCTGGTCGGCGTCCAATCCGTGAATGCCTTCGGCAATGCGGCCGAGTTTCGAAGACTCTTTGGGTTTTTGCGTCATCAGGATAATGTTCATCCACTCCAAGGATCCGACGACCAGCGGACTATGGGAAGTGACGATAAACTGGATATTGGGCAACTAACTTTGTTTTCGGCTGGCGATATCGACCCGATTTCGTTTCTCTACGCGTCGTGTGGCACCATAGCCCACGAAAAAAAAGCATCGGAGCTTTCGCTAAAAATGGGATGCCAAGGATCTTCGTCTTTACGAGACCAGCGTAGCCGTTCTATATCGCCTTTTCTGGTAATTTCGATTTCCGATTCTATGAGGTCTGACGGCGTTTGATCTTGGCTGTGCGCTTTGTAGGTTGCGCCAAGGACGGCCGCATCGTTTTCGGATGGCTCTTGTTCCGGCTCCCTGCGAATCAGACGATAAGAAAATATGCCCGAGTCGGCGAGGGCAGGCCCCAAGGCAGTCAAGGCAATAGCCTTTAGCAATGTGGTTTTGCCGGAGCCGTTATTCCCCAGAAGCAGATTGATATTCGCCAATTTCGGTTTCGGCAGTTTCTGTCCGGAAATGCGCCTATGATACGAGAAATCTATTTCCGCATCGCGGAAACATCGAAAATTCTTTATGCGGATGGATTCAACATACATGGCGTCGCCCTAGAAAAGAATGTTTATATGCAAATCGCCCTAACAAAAACGCCCGCGTGGAAAGCGAGCGGGAACGTAAAACCCGCCCCGGCGCTCCAGCCGGGGCGAAATCGATAGAGAGGCGACAAGACTTGTTGCCGGTTACGCTTGGATATTGCGTTTCACGTTAACGTTCTCGAGATCGTAGGACCGGAAAATAATCTGTTCCTTCTCCCGGCGCTTTTCGGGCAGCGGGACGAGGGTTGCTCCATTCAGGAATTTTTCGGCGTCTTCCCTGGAAAAAACGGAATCCTTCGAATCGCCCACTCTCTTTCCCGTGACGGTTTCGATCACCAGGGCGTCCCTGCCGTCGCACACCACGCAGTACGGTATCTGGTAGTCTTTTTCGAAGACGCGAGCCGCCGCGAGAATTTCCCGCTCCCAAGTCTCGATGGCCCCCGCCACGCATTTCACCGCCATGAAGCGGGTATTGCCCACGCTCGCCACAAGGT
>CAZNTU010000001.1:0-132803 GCA_964575975.1 uncultured Desulfobacteraceae bacterium | reverse complement strand
GTAATTTTTCATGCTTTCCGTCTTGATTCGTTTCGCGTCGATCCACAGGCTCTCCAAGTCGTAAAAGGAACGCGCGGGCTCGTAGAAGACGTGAATGATCACGTGGCCGTAGTCCATCAGGACCCAGTGGCCTTCTTCCATGCCCTCGACGCTGAGGGGTCTGATTCCATCCTTTTTCAGTTCGATCTCGGTATGCTCCGCGATGGCTTTCACCTGCCGACTGGATCTGCCGCCGCAGACAATGAATATGTCGGCGACCGACGAAAGCTCGTGAACATCCAGCACGACTGGATGCAACGCTTTTTTCGCCAAAGTCGCCTTTACGTAAAGATCCAGGGACGGATCCGTCTCGTATGTCATATATACAATCCTTTTGCTTTGATATATTCTTTCGCTTTTTCCGGGACAAGTCCGTTTATTTCATGTCCCTGCTTGATCCTCTCCCGAATCATCGTGGAGGATATATCGACCGGCGTGACGCCGAAAAGAAACACCGGCTTTTTTTCCGGGTGGAAAAACGCGTTTCGGCCGGGGTCGTACGCGTATTCGGAGGAGACCTTCGAAGTCAGCACGTCCCGGGCAGGCTTCCATGCGTCGCCGCATTTCGAATCCCTCGATCCGGGCCGCGACATTACAATAAATGAAGCCACGCGGAAAAGCTCCTTGTAGGATTTCCATGTTTCGATATCCAGAAAGGCGTCCATGCCCATTATGAAAAATAGATCGGCATCGCTCGGCAGAATCGAACGAAAATGGCCGAGGGTGTCGATGGTGTAGGACGGACCTTCTCGCAGCAATTCCACGTCCGTCACGGAGAAAAGGGCGTCGCCCTCCACCGCAATGCGTATCATCTCCAGTCGGTCTTGCGCGCTTGCAACGTTCTTCATTTTCTTGTGCGGCGGTATGGAGGCGGGAACAAGCCAAATTTTTTCCATGTCGAAGCTTTTTCCGACTTCTCGCGCCACGCTCAAGTGTCCGTTGTGAATCGGATTGAAAGTTCCTCCGAAAATTCCGATTTTTCTTGGCCGCAAACCCATCGAGCGTCATCCGGTGATAACCAGGTTGTCCCTGTGAATCACTTCGTCGTAGGGCTTGTAACCCAGCAAATCCTCGATTCTGGACGATTTCAGCCCCATGATCTTCCTGATTTCCGAAGAACTGTAATTGACAAGCCCCGCGCCGATCGGATCCTTTCCTTCGGTCGCGAAGCCGACCGCGTCTCCGACCCCGAATTCGCCCTCGACTCCCGTCACGCCGCTGGGAAGCAGGCTTTTTCCATTGTTCAACAAGGCGTTGGCCGCGCCCTCGTCTATCCTAATGAGACCCTTGGGCTTCAAGGTGTAGGCAATCCATCCTTTCCTGCTGGCCAGCTTCTTCTGTTTCGGAACGAAAAACGTTCCGAGGGTTTCCCCCTTGAACAGTTTCAGCAACACGTCGTGGGTTCTCCCGTTGGCGATCGCCATGGGAATTCCGGCGGATGCGACTTTTCTGGCGGCCTGCACCTTGCTCAGCATTCCGCCCGTGCCCAGCGTTCCCGGAATATCCCCCGCCATTTTCACGATGTCCTTGCCCACGGTCGATACGACTGGAATGAGCCGCGCATCCTTGTTTACGCGGGGGTCGCGGTCGAAAAGCCCGTCGATGTCTGTCAGGATCAACAACGCGTCGGCGTCCATGAGGAGTGAAATCATGGCGGACAGGTTGTCGTTGTCCCCCAGTTTGATTTCCTCGACCATAACCGTGTCGTTTTCATTAATAATTGGAATGACCTTCCAGGAAAGCAAGGTTCGAATCGCGTTTCGGGCGTTCAAGTATCTTCGGCGCGAATTCAAGTCGTCGCTGGTCAAGAGAATCTGGGCGACTTTCTTTCCGTATTGTTCGAAAGCCTTTTCCCATTCCATGATGAGTCCGGCTTGTCCGACGGCCGCGACGGCCTGGCGTTTGGGAATTTCGTAAGGACGCTTGGGAAGGCCGAGTTTTTTCACTCCGCAAGCCATGGCGCCGGAGGATACGAGGATGACCTCCACTCCCTGTTCGATCAGAGTGGATATCTGGCGGGACAACGAGCGGACCAGATTGAAGTTCAATCCTTCGTCGACCGTCAGCACGTTGCTTCCCACTTTGACGACCACGCGAGCGGCCCCGTTCAGAAAGCGCAAAAGATTAAGTTCCTGGTTCATCGTGCGGTTTGTCCAACAAGGTTGCAATGCGATTCATGAGTTCGGAAACGCCATCGCCGCTCAACGCGGAGATTCTGTTCGGCGGGTCGGCGTCCAAGGCTTCTTCGAATTTTCGGGCAAGCTCGTTCGCTCCCGGCATGTCGATCTTGTTCAGCGCGAGAATTTGAAGCCTGCCCCCGAGCTTTTCGCTGTATTCCCTCAATTCGCGGTTTACCGCCTCGTAATTTTTCAAGGGGGCGTCCGGGTCTATCGCGGCGACATCGACCAAGTGCAGCAGAATTCTTGTCCGTTCGATATGCTTCAGGAAACGGATGCCGAGTCCCGCACCCTTGTGCGCCCCTTCGATGAGTCCCGGAATGTCGGCCACGCAAAACGGCTCCCGGTTTCCAACGGAAACCATTCCCAAGTTGGGCGTCAATGTCGTGAAGGGATAGTCCGCGATTTTCGGACGGGCCGATGAAATTCGGCTGATAAGAGTGGATTTGCCCGCGTTGGGAAGGCCGATCAGCCCGACGTCGGCTATCAGCTTCAGTTCGAGCTTGACCGTGAGCGCCTCTCCCGGTTCTCCGGGCTGAGCGAATCTCGGCGTGCGATTCGTGGAAGTAGCGAACCGTTTGTTTCCCTGACCGCCCCTTCCGCCTTTGGCCACTACAAAAGAATCCCCGTCCGCGACGAAATCGTGCAGGACCTCTCCCGTCTCCTGGTTGCTGACGACGGTGCCGAGGGGAACTTCGATGAAAAGGTCATCGCCTTTTCTTCCGGCCTTTTGGGCGCCGGAGCCTCCCTTGCCGCTTTCCGCCTTGAAGTTTCTCTTGAATTGAAAATGATAAAGGGTGCGTTTTCGGTCGGTCGCCACAATGACGACGTCTCCGCCTTTACCCCCGTCGCCTCCGTCCGGTCCGCCCCTGGGGACAAAGCGTTCTCTCCTGAAACTTACGCACCCTTTACCGCCGTCGCCGGACTGGACGGTAACAATCGCTTCGTCGATGAATTTCACTCTGCATAGACGCTGACTTTTTTCCGGTCGCGGCCTTGGCGCTCGTACGCCACGACGCCGTCGATCAGCGCGAACAGGGTGTAGTCTTTGCCCATGCCCACGTTTGCCCCCGGATGAATTTTCGTTCCCAGCTGGCGAACAAGAATGTTGCCGGCCCTCACTTGATTGCCGCTGTATTTTTTGATCCCGCGGCGTTGCGCGTTGCTGTCGCGACCGTTTTTGGAGCTTCCGCCCGCTTTTTTATGCGCCATGGTATGTTCTCCCTACCTATTGCTTTACGGATTATATATATTTGGTTGCCGAAACAAAATCGAGCCGATCCGATTCGAAATGCCTGTCTTGCGTCAGGAAGGTATTGCGTCCGGTCTCCCGATCGGCTATTCCTAAACCGTGATGTTGTCGATTTTCACGGCCGTGAATGTTTGACGGTGGCCCAGTTTGCGGCGATATCCTTTTCGTCTTTTGAACTTGAAAACGATGATTTTCCGTGCCTTTCCCTGTTCGACCACATGCCCCGAAACCTTTGCGTTGTCCAAATCGGGCGTCCCGATCCGCAAATTTTCTCCGTCGGAATAGAGCAGGACCTTGTCGAAGGTGACCGGACCGCCGACTTCCACGGGAAGCTTTTCGACCCTCAAAACGTCGCCTTCCCGAACCTTGTATTGTTTTCCGCCAGATGCCACTACAGCGTACATTGAAAAGTTCCTCCTTGCCATATGGAAAGAAATGAATTGATACTGTTTCTCGTCAACTGAAATTTGCGATTATTATATTGCGAAAAATTTTTGTCAAGAAAAAATGTTGTTTTGGAAATCGACCGCTTTGATTGCGTCGGAATCATAAAACTTGTCATTATGCTTCGGTTGGTATATGAACTTTCTGCATGAGGAAGAAAGGACGCGCATCCATGCGAGCGAATTTGCCCTGCCTTCTGCTCCGCATGTCTACTGGCTAGCCGACTTGCGCGGAAGGTCGTCCTTAAAACCGGGTTGAAGGCAAAAAAAGGCAAACGACAAATCGGCAGGAGTCCCAATGAAATCTGGCGGCTTTTCCATCGGAATATTTCCCAAATTGCTCGTTTCTCTTCTTGCATTGTCCATCATACCTCTATTGGTGCTTGGTTATTACGCGGGAAAAAATCTGGCCGAGACCGGCCAGGCGGCCATGTCCATCGCCTGGGACGCAAGCGACAAGAACTTGGAGGCTGCCCGACAGATTGGAAAACGCGCCATCGAGGACAGCGTAAAGGAGTTGGACAAGAAAGCCACCGAAGCTATCGAAGTGAGGACGATGGACCTTGCGGCAAGAATAGCCGATTTTTTGTACGAAAGGGACCGGGACCTGCTCGCGATGGCGCTAATGCCGCCGGATCCCGCAAAGTACGCGGACGCCTCTCTCATGTACAAGAAGGAGGTGGTGGTTCACGATCCGAACGGTCGGGATTTTCGAAGCCAGCCGGGTATTTCGTGGGAGAATCCCGAAAACAAGACGTCGTGGCGGCAAAGGCCGCCCAATGAATTTCAAACGGAAGTCCGTCCTTTGTACAAGGAAATCACGTTCGTCGATCTTGCCGGCATGGAAAAAATCAAGGTCGTAAACGGCGAGATATCGGACGATCTGAAGGACGTCAGCCTAATGGAGAACACCTATTGTCGGGCGGAGGATTATTTTCGGCTTCTGGAAAAGCTGGAGGCGGGGGAAATATATGTGTCCCGCGTGATCGGACCTTACGTCAGGGGATGGTTGTACAAGACGGAAGAGGGGATTCGAGTAAGGCCGGAGAGCGCGTATGCGGGAAAGGAGAATCCAACCGGGAAAAGGTTCGAAGGAATTGTCCGCTGGGCGACTCCGGTATACGATAACGGCCGGAAAATCGGCTACGCCACCATGGCTCTGGATCATACGCATATAATGGAGTTCACCGACCATGTGGTTCCCACCGAAGAGCGCTTTTCGGACATTTCGGACGGAGGGTCGGGCAACTATGCGTTTCTATGGGACGATCAGGACCAATGTATCAGCCATCCTCGGGATTTTTTCATATGCGGCTACGATCCGGAGACCGGTTTGGAGGTTCCCGGCTGGGTCAGCCAGGAGACCTACGACCGTTACAAGGAAAGCGGTCTTTCTTTGGAGACGTTCGTAAAAAACCTGCCCCGGTTCGCGAATTTCAGCCAGAAAAAAGTCGGTTCGGCCGAACAGTCCGAGGCGGGACTGATCAGTCTCGATTGCGCGATTCTCGACACGGCGCCCCAATGTCAAGGATGGCACAGGGGGACGGAGGACGGGGGGGCGGGGTCTTTTCTTATCCTGTGGAGCGGGTTGTGGAAACTGACGACTTACGCGGCGGTTCCCTACCACACCGGAATATACGGCGCGTCCCCGAGGGGGTTCGGATATGTAACGATCGGCGCCAACGTGGACGATTTCCACGAGGCGGCCAATGTCACGAAAGCCAATATCGAGGAAAACATCGCGTTGCAGGAGGCCAATATAAAGATCGCCAGCACGAAAGCGGCCGAAATCATCAAGGACCAGACCGTCAAGAACCGAACTATGCTCGCGCTGATTACCTTCGCGGCCGTATTGGCCGTTCTGGTGGCCTCCGTGCTTTTGGGCTTGACCATTATCCGACCGATAAGGCGCCTGACCGCCGGCGCCGCCGCTATGAGCAGGGGGGATTACGACCAGAATATTGCGGTGGCATCCAACGACGAGATAGGGCAACTGGCGCAATCCTTCAATCGGATGGCGTCGGCCGTGGCCGAAGTCGACCGGATGAAATCCGAGTTCGTCACCATAGCCAGCCACGAACTGCGAACCCCGATTCACGCCATGCTCCTGGGCGTTTCGGGCATTCTGGAAGGATACTCCGGAACCATAAGCGAGGAGGCCCGCGAAGATCTTGAAATCGTAAACGAGGGCATCGCCAGGATGACCGCTTTGGTCGAAAGTTTACTGGACCTTTCTCGAATCGAGGCCCGGAAAATAGAATTCAACTTGGCACCGGTCCAGGTCGATTCCCTCGTCGATGCCGCCGTTTCGGAGGCGTCGCGATTGCTACAGGCCCTCGGACATACGATCGAAAAAGAGATCGAACCGGATATTCCGGAGATTTTCATCGACAGGAAAAGAATCTTGCAAGTCCTGATAAATCTGTTGGGCAATTCCATCAAATACACGCCCTCGGGCGGCAAAATCGTTTTGAGAGCGGAGCGAAAAGAGCACGAGATCGTTTTCATCGTTGCCGACAACGGCTACGGCATACCGGAGTGGGCGAGCCGCAAGGTGTTCGAGAAATTTTTCCAGGCCGACAGTATCATGAGCCAGAAGGTCGGCGGGACAGGTCTGGGCTTGACCATAACCAAAGGCATCGTCGAGATGCACGGCGGCAAGATTTATTTCGAAAGTCCCCTCGACGCGAACCTGTTTCCTTCAATCGAAACGGGAGGGGAGCGACTGGGGACGGTTTTCTACGTGTACTTGCCCCTGCGGAAGGAAAATCCGTCGGACAATTCGAATTCCACGCATGAATAATTTTTGTCAATAAGGAGTTGAAAATTGGTGTTGAAAAAAATCCTGGTTGTTGACGACGAGGTGCCGATCAGTTCCTATTTGGAGAGGAAGCTTTCCAAGTTGGGATACGAAGTGGCGGTCGCCGAAGACGGAGAGGATGCTCTTTCCAAGGCGGAGGAATTCGCGCCCGACTTGGTGCTTCTGGACGTCAAGCTGCCGAAATTGAACGGGATTCAGGTATGCGAGAGGCTCAGGTCCAAGGAAAAATTCAAGAATACTCGTATTGTCATGCTTTCTGCGAAGGCGCAGTCGGAGGAGATCAAGTCGGGATTGGACGCGGGAGCGGACAAGTATCTCTGCAAACCGATAAGTTTTCCGGACATATTGGAAGAGATCGAAAAATCATAGAAAAAAATGCGTTTCTAATCAGATGCAACCATTTTTCCGGGTTGGCAAAGAAAAAACGATGGCGGATCATACGGACAAATTCGACGAATCGCAGAGAAGAAAGCTTCAGGAATATATATTTGGATTGGAGGAGATCCAGGAAAAGGCGGAGAGCCTTGCCGCAGAGCACAAGCAACTGACAAATACCCAAGCATTGTTGACCGCGATTTTGAGGGCTACCATGCACGGAATTTGCATTGTCAGGGACGGAAAAATCGCGTGGTTCAACAACGCGGTGATCGACATCACGGGATGGGGGCAGGACGACTTGGCTGGAAAGGACATGGATGTTCTTTTCTCCGAGAAGGGACAGTGGTGCCGCAATCAACTGGAAACGAACAAAGCCATGGATACCGAAATGAAAATCGCGTGCAAGAGCGGCGAGACAAAAACTTGCCTGATTTCGGGAAGGCCTTTGGACGAGAATCGCATGGAAGACGGCTGCCTTTTTTCCATCGCGGACATCTCGGACGCCAAGAAGGCCGAGGAGGCCCTCCGAATCGTCAACGAAGAACTGGAGAACAGGGTGGCGGAGCGAACGGCGGAACTGGATCTTGCCAAAAAAAGACTTGAAATGGAACTGGAGGAACGAAAGAAGGCGGAAAGGGCGCGCTTTGAAAGTGAAGCTCGCTACCGGGCCGTATTGGAGGCGCATCCCGACCCTGTCGTCGTTTACGATTTGAAAGGCCGGGTCGTGTATTTCAATCCCGCCTTCGAATGGGTTTTCGGCTGGTCGCTGAAAGAGCGCAGGGGAAAAAGGATGGATATTTTCGTTCCGGAGGAATGCTGGGTGGAAACCCAAAAGATGATCGAAAAAAACATGGATGGCGTAAGCTTCTCCAATATAGAGACCCAAAGATATAACAAAGACGGAGCGAAAATACCCGTCAGCATCAGCGCCTCCATATTCCGCGATTCGGAGGGAAAACCCGAAGGCACCATGGCGACACTTAGAGACATCAGCGAACAAAAGAGGCTGGAGAAACAGCTTCACCAAGCTCAAAAACTCGAATCCATCGGAACCTTGGCTGGCGGCGTGGCGCACGATTTCAACAATCTCCTGATGGGAATCCAAGGGTACGCTTCAATTTTGATGGAGACCGATCTTACCGAATCGCAGAAGGAAAAGCTCAAAAAAATCGAGAACTTCGTCCAAAGCGGCGCCAGTTTGACCAAACAAATCCTGGGTTTCGCCAAAGGAGGAAAATACGACGTAAAGTCCCTCTCTTTGAACGAAGTGGTCTATAAGACTGCCGACATGTTCGGCCGAACCCGAAAGCAAATCGGAATCCATCACGACTACCAACCCGATTTGTGGGCGGTCAAGGCGGATCGCAGCCAACTGGAACAGGTGCTCCTGAACATATGCGTAAATGCTTGGCAGGCCATGCCCGAGGGAGGGAACATCCATCTGAAGACCAGAAACGAAACCCTGGCCGAATCTAACGTGAAACCCTTCGAAGTTCCGGCCGGACATTACGTGAAACTTTCCGTGACGGACACTGGAATAGGAATGGACGAGGCCACTCTTCCGAGAATTTTCGACCCTTTTTTCACCACCAAGGAAGTGGGACGGGGGACGGGCCTGGGGCTCGCCTCGGCTTACGGCATCGTCAGAAACCATGGAGGTTTCATAACGGTCTACAGCGAACCGGGCGTGGGCAGCACGTTCAACGTTTATCTTCCCGCCTCCGACGAGGAGGTCGTCGAGATGCAGGTTTTTTACGAATCTCTAAGCAAGGGGACGGAGACGATCCTGCTGGTTGACGACGAAGAGCTGGTTCTGGAAGTGGCGCAGGAGCTTCTGAACGACCTGGGCTACAAAGTCTTTGTCGCAAGAAGCGGAGGCGAAGCCGTTCGGATATACGAAAAAAAACGCGATCAGATCGACCTTGTCATTTTAGACATGATCATGCCCGGTCTGAGCGGTTGGGGGACCTTCGAACGATTGAAGGCGATCGACAAGAACGTGAAGGTGCTGCTTTCCAGCGGCTACAGCATAAGCAACCAAGCCTCGGAGCTATTAGACAAGGGATGCGTCGGCTTTCTGGCCAAACCGTTCGGCATGAAAAGTCTCTCCCGGAAGCTACGGGAAATTTTGGAGGGAAAATGAAAAACGGGTGGATCGAAGACAAATCTAATCCCGTTAGTGGAAAACTTCGTGGGCCCAGGCTGGTAACCTGAACCTTGCGATTAACCCGCCGCCGGGGAAATCGACAAGACCCACGTGTTTTTTCCCTCTTCCGTTTTGCATTCGCTTTTTTTCACCAGTCTCCGGACGATTTTCATCGAAAGATCGTTGGCGTCCTTCGCGTCTTCGAACGGATTGAAAGGTTCCCCGGCGTAAGTTATCGCGAGTTCTACTTCGCCGTCTTCTTCGGAATAGCCCACCGTAACGCTCGTATCGATGGATTCTCCAAGCCGGGGAAGAAGTTTGTGGACGATGATTTCTTCGAGTACCAGTTGAATATTGTAGACTTGTTTTTCGGCGAGAAATTGACTGCGTCCGAACGTCTCGATTCCCCCGTGAAGGGCATAAAGGTCGAAAGCCTTGGATTTGATTTCAAACCCGAAGGTTTTGATGCGGCGTACAAAGGCGCGCGTTTTGGCCTTCAACGGATTGCCGAAGAGCTGCTGCGGCGGACCCTCTTCATAGACAATCCCCTCGTCCATGTAAAGGACGCGCGTGGAGACGTCCCTCGCGAACTTCATTTCGTGGGTTACGATCATCATGGTCATTCCGTCGGCCGCAAGCTTGCGGATGACCGCCAGCACCTCGCTCACCATCGTCGGGTCAAGCGCGGAGGTCGGCTCGTCGAACAGCACGATCTCCGGGCTCATGGCCAGCGTTCTGGCAATGGCGACGCGCTGTTTCTGTCCGCCCGACAGTTCGTCGGGATAGGCGTACGCTTTTTCTGCAAGCCCCACCATGGTCAAGAGCTTCATGCCCGCGTCATATGCCTCCCTACGGCCGATCCTCAGAAGATCCACCGGTCCGAGCATGATGTTTTCGATGGCCATCAAGTGGGAAAAAAGGTTGAACGATTGGAAAACCATTCCCATCTTTTGGCGAAGCTTGAAGACATCGGTCTTCTTGTCGAGGATATCGATTCCGTCGATCACGATCTTTCCTCCCGTAGGCCTTTCCAGAAGGTTGATGCAGCGCAGGAACGTGCTCTTGCCCGTTCCGGACGGTCCGATAATGGAAATTACTTCGCCCTTGCCGATTTCGGCGTTCACGTCCTTCAAGACGACTTGATTGTCAAAGTGCTTGGACAGATGTTTAACGCCGATCATGGGACCACCACGCCTTTCAGGACCCTCTTGCGGCGTTTCGGATCGACGCCGGTTTCCACGAGGGACAACAGGCAGGCCATCGCGTATGAGACCGCAAAATAGATGAGGGCCGTGGCAATTAGCGGAAAGAAAGCCTCGTATGTGCGGCTGCGGATAATGTCGCTCATTTTGGTCAAGTCCTGAATGGCAATATAGCCGACGATGGAAGTCATTTTCAGCATTGAAACGAATTCTCCTTTGAACACCGGCAGAACATGTCTCGCCGCCTGCGGGAAAGTTATTTTCGCAAAAACCTGGCACCGGTTGAAGCCGAGGGCCAAAGCGGCTTCATGCTGGCCTTTGTCCACGGCATCGATACCCGTGCGCATCATTTCCGAAACATAGGCCGCAAAGTTTATGGAGAAGCCGATGATGGCCACCAGGATCGCGTCGATTTCCACTCTGCCGAACACAATGTAGTAGAGAATCATCAGAAGCACGACGATGGGCGTTCCCTGAATCGCGCGGATGAATACTTTGGCCGGCATGTTCGCCCAACGGGTTTTGGTGCGACGCATCATACAAATCGCGAAACCCAGAATCGTTCCGAAAACGGCCGAAAGGATCGAAATGAAGAGAGTGACCCGCAAACCCTGAAGGATCAATTTATAACGGTTTTCGACAATGAACGTTCGGTCGAAACTTCGGATCAGACCCGACCAAAACGGATCGCCGTTCGCGCTTTCCGGCGACTCGTCGCCCAATGCCGCCATGACGACGATGCCGCCTTTGTAGGTGGGGGTGCTGAAAAGAACCGACCGGGAACGCTCCGGCGTTATCGTTATGCCTCCTGCGGCCATATCGCTCTTTCCGGATATCAACGATGGAATGATTGCTGCGGGCTCCATATCGACAATTTCGAGTTCGTATCCCAACTCGGATGCGACGATCATGGCAATATCGATATCGTATCCGACCATCTTTCCGTTTTTCATATACGCAAACGGGGCCAAACCGCTGTTCGTGGCCAACCGGACAACCCCTTTTTTTTCTTCGAGCTTAAAATCCGGAAGGACTTTGGCTGCCTCGTTCTTGCCGAACCATCTTGCATCGATTTTTTCGAGCATGCCGTTTTGCAGCATCTCTTCCAAAACGGCGTTAATTCGCTCGTGCAGCCGGGGTTGACTCTTGGCTATCGCGAAGGCATAGCCGTCCGATGTCAACGGTTTTTTTAGGAGTGTCACACCGGATGTGTTGTTCAAGATGTCTCGCGCCATTGGTTCGTCAACCAAAAAACCGGCGATCCTTCCGGCTTTCACCGCCTCCGTTTGATCCGCGAAATTGTTGAAATATTCGGGAACAGCTTCCGGAATCTGGCTTTTTAGCACATTGTCGAAAACGGAACCGGTGACGATCCCCACCTTTTTTCCGGCGAGCTGCGAAATGTCCGTAATCCTGCCGGCCGCTGCATCTGAGTACCCCGTCGATGCGCACAGGACGAACAGAACAATCAAGGCCGGGCACATTGTGTCTTTTATCCTCACGACGCCACCAGGTTCTTTTGTATTTCTTTCAAACGAGATTCCATCATGCGATTAAAACCGGAACTTACTTCGACAAAGTGAAAATTCCTTTACAATGGAATAGATTGTCAGTCAACATCTCTTAAAATATGATTATGGGTTTTTTCGATTTCCATTGACAAACAGCAAGCTCCCTTTTAATAACCGCGAGATCGAGCTTCCCGTACAAAGAAGAATCGGGGGGGATTTAAACATCGGCCATTTTCATGAATACAACGAATTGGACGCGGACGAATGAATTTCGATTGCTTGCAGATTGAGAATCAATGGAAGGCGGGGAGGATCGTACTCGCCCTTTCATTGATCGTTTCAGCGCTTTTTTTTCCATTTCCTCTTCGGACGGTGGCGGGTGCCGGTTCGGAAAGGGCCAAGGCGGCAAGTATCAGCGCCGAGACGCCGCAGCCTGCTCGTTTTGCAGTCCGGGGGGATAAAATTCTGGATCTTTCCAAAGGCGGAACGCCGGTCTTTTTCCGGGGGATCGGATATTCGCCCTATCTTCCGGGAGAGACCCCGATTTACGGGGCAAGCCCGGGAGACGATGGGCGCTATGCGCCGCACATCGAGACAATCGAAGGTTTAGGGGCGAACTATATCCATGTGTTTCCCCTTAAAATGCCCGAGGGCTTCTTTGCCGCCCTTGATAAAACCGATCTCGTTTACGGCCAGGACATATGGGTCTGGGCCTATGCCGAGGATTTTCTCGACGAGACGTTCCAACAAAACACTCTGGCCAATATCCGGAGCGTTATCGACCACACCTATGTCGCAGGGCGTCCCGACCGGCTTGTTTTATTTTCCGTTGGCGACGAACTCCAGGCTGCTTCGGTAAAGCGAACGGACGCCAGACATCCGGAAGTGCGCGATTTCCATGGCAAGCACCTGACGGTGACGAACCGCACGCCCACGGAAGTGGCGCTTGCCAAACTCGTCGACGGGGCTATGGATTACGAGTTGAAACGGTACGGCCGTCGCCATCTCTATTGCCACACGAGCTGGACCCACATCGGACCCGTGGCAGGCCGGCCGGATCTCGAGGTGCCCGAGGAAAGCCTGATTCTGCCGGACATGGGCGATCTCGTCTGCATGAACATCTATACCTACGCGAACGGAGTCCGGACCTCTCCCCCGGGTTCCGTCACCGGCACATCCTATCAGGGATACCTGGAAGCGTTGGCACGGGAAATCGAAAAACCGATTTTGACAACGCAGGTGGGACTCTCTACTTCTCCTATCGCGCCCAAGCCATGGGTGCCGGGGTTCGGGGGGCATCTGGTCGCGGATGTCCCCAAGACGTTCCGGTCGGTCTGGCAGGATACGATGACGGCGAAAGGCAGGGAAAAATTCGCGGGACTCGTGTTTTTCGAACTTCACGACGAGTGGTGGAAGAGCGGCGAGGACCCGACGGATTCCGCCCGCCACGAACCGGAGGACCCCGAGGAATGGTTCGGCCTCTATGAAGTGGGGGAGGGCAATTCGCTTGTTCCAAAAGGAAAAATTCCGGAAACCGTTCGCGAGTTGTTTGTTGAGCACACAAGCTTCTGATTGCGAAGAAGTTCGTGGCTTTTTTCGTGTGAAAAATCATCAAGTGGCATAATAAGCTCAAACTTTATGGGAGTCGTTCCATTGAAAAATAGGTTTTCCTTCGTTTTATTGGGCATTCCTTGTTTTACGCCGATGTTCTGGCGGTTGTTCCACCAAGGATTTTCCGAACCCGTCGGCCTGATCTCCGACGGCGTATCGGGCTTGATATTGTTTTTCCTCGTTTGGGTCGCTCCCCGTTTTTTGGGAATCCTGCTGGTGCTGCTGTGGTCCGTTTTCCAGAGTGGGGCTTGGGAATTGTACAGTGCCATGCAGAGGTTTCCTTCGTGGGAGGATCTGACATATTTGACCGACCTTTCTTTTGTCGAAAACACTGCGGCGGGCTTTCATTTGGCGTACCCCGTGCTTGCCGGGATCATGATGGCGACCCTGGCCCTTTACTGTTTTTTTCCGGTCCGGCGTCCTGGGGGAAGAGCCTGGTTCAAGGGCTTGGCTCTGGTTCTTAGTCTGCTCGCGCTGCAAGGATGGCTTAGCCGCCGATACGACTACCTGAGTCTAGCCGCCCGATACAACCCTCTGCACTGGTTTGTCAAAGATGCGGCGTTGCAGCCTTTTCGCCCCGAGCCGGTCGCGTTGACGGAAAAGGACCTGCCGCCCGACCTCCGGGAGGCGGATGTCGGCGGCGCGTCCCTGATAGGAGGCAAAGGGGCGGCGAAAAACGTCCTGATCGTGGCGCTCGAAGGCATTCCCGGCCTGTATTATCCCGAAATTTCCAAGGCGATGGGCATGGCTTCGTACAAGGACGTGGCCATGCAAAAAATGGCGGACAGCACGACGGACGCCATGTTGATTCCGGATTTCGTAGCCCACAGCCACCAGACCATTCGGGGATTGTATGCCATGCTTTGCGGGGATTTCAGCAAATTGTCCAGCGAAACGCCCAAGGCTTTCGAATTGCTCCAGAATCCGCAGCGCGCAGGGGAGTGTTTGCCGGCCTTGATGGCGAAAAATGGCTGGACCACCCATTATCTCCAGGCGGCGAACCTCATGTTCATGGGAAAAGACCGTTTCATGCCCGCCATCGGTTTCCAGCACGTTCACGGGCTCGAATGGTTCACGGAACCAAATCCCTATCCCTTCCCTTGGGGCGTGATCGATCCGGTCTTCTTCAGGGGAGCCAGGAAATACATCGACGACTTGCGGAAAAAGGGAGAGCCTTGGATGCTGACGCTGTTGACCGTGGGCACGCACCAGCCCTATGCCGCGCCGGACGAAATCGCGGCGAAATTCACTTCGCGAAAATTGGCCACGGTCTCCATTCTCGACGAGGCGGTGGGCGAATTTATCGAAGGATTGCGACGGGACGGAGTTCTCGAGGACACACTGGTCATTCTCACCTGCGACGAATCCCATGGATCGGACTTGGCCGAGTGGATTAGCAGTTGGGGGCTGGGCGTTGTTCTATCACCGGAACAGGATCGGTTGCCTCGCATCAAACAAGGCACGTTCGGACTGGTGGACATCTCGACCTCCGTCCTCGATTATCTGGGCCTGGAAATTCCCAAAAGCCTTATTGGCAGAAGCTTTTTCCGCGATTACAACACCGGTAGGGAAATGGTCGCAAACACCGCTGGAAAGCTTCGCTGGCTTACCGAGGGAGGCATGCGCTACGAGTGCGCCAAAGACGGTTCCTGCCGGGTCGGGTTGGCGCATAGCATCCTCGGGGAGCCGCCGGAAGAATTTGCGCTGGCTCCCCAAGAGGATAGCGCACGGCTCTGGAGCATGGCCTCGGCCTTGAATCGGAAACTGATATCCCAAAAAGATTTGACGGTCATGAAATTCGCCAGCGGCGAAATCCGGAAGCTGCCGGAAAAACTCCTGCCCGAAAGCGAATGGTCCGAGAATCTGGTCGGAGCCCAATACCTCGATTTTCCCGCAGGCTCCAAAGTTCATGTATCCATTCGAGCCAAGGCCGTTCAGGCTCCGGAGAACGGCATTCGAATCAAACTTTCTATCCGGCAGTATGAAATCCTGGTCGGCGACATCCCTTACCCCGAATTTCCAGTGCTCCATACCGGCGAGGAAGGGAGGATCGAATTCGATTTTTTCAATCCAAAGGAAAAAAAGGTTTTTTCGTTTCATCTGGTGGGGGAGGGCGAAAACGCCCTCGTACAAATGCTGGAGTTTGATGTAACCATTGATCGGCGCGGGGCAAGCGCCAAAGAAAAGACGGACAGGGGGTGAGCTTGAAGATTTATTTCGCCGGATCGATCCGGGGCGGGCGGGCCGACGCGGTGCTTTATCGGGATATCGTGTCGCATTTGCGCGTTTGGGGGGATGTGTTGACCGAGCATGTCGGGGATGCAGGACTGACGGAAATGGGGGACGACGGACCGAACGACTCCTTTATATTCGAGCGCGACATGGACTGGTTGCGTGCAAGCGAAGCGGTAATCGCGGAAGTGACCCAACCTTCGATCGGCGTGGGATACGAATTGGGCGTCGCAAGCGTTCTCAACAAACCTGTTCTCGCCCTCTACCGGCCTGAGCCGGGACGTTTTCTTTCGGCCATGGTCGCCGGTTGTCCGACCATCGAAGTTCATAACTACCGGACCCTTTTCGAAGCGACCCGGGCCATCGATGCGTTTCTGGAAAAGAAAGCTTCGCAAGGAAAACCCCGTCCTCTGTGGAAAGATGCTGTCCCATGACTGAAGAAAGACGTACCGCCCTTGAACTGCTGTCGCCCGCCGGGAATTTGGAGATCGGAACGGCTGCCATCGATCACGGCGCGGACGCCGTCTATATCGGCGCGCCCCGGTTCAGCGCCAGGGCCAACGCGGGAAACAGCCTCGAAGACATCTCCCGCCTGATTCACCATGCCCATGTGTTCCGGGCGAGAGTCTATATGGCGCTGAATACTATTCTGGACGATTCCGAAATCGAGGAGGCCAGGGAGATTGTCGTTGCAGCTTACGAGGCCGGTTGCGACGGCCTGGTTATTCAGGACCCGGGGCTTCTGGAGTTGGATCTTCCGCCGATTCCCCTTATTGCCAGCACGCAGATGCATAACGCCACCCCCGAAAAAGTCAAATTTCTCGAGGAAGTCGGATTCAGTCGTGTAATTCTGGCTCGCGAGTTGAGTCTTGATCAAATTCGGGAAATCCGCTCGCAAACCAAAGTCGAACTAGAATGCTTTGTTCATGGCGCTTTGTGCGTGTCGTACAGCGGGCAATGCTATCTCAGTCAGGCGGCGTTCGGAAGAAGCGGAAACCGGGGCGTTTGCGCACAGCCTTGCCGGCTGAAATACACCTTGAGGGACGGGAGGGGAAAAGAAGTTGTTTACGACAAGCATCTTCTGTCCCTGAAGGACCTCAACTTGATAGACTGCCTGGAAGACCTGATCGACGTCGGCGTCACCTCTTTTAAAATCGAAGGGCGTTACAAGGACGCGGCCTATGTAAAGAATGTCACCGCCGCCTATCGGAAAGCCATCGACCGGATTCTGGAGACCCGGCCGGAATTCCGGAAACAAAGCTCGGGCAGCATCGAATTCCGCTTCGATCCGGATCTGAACAAGACCTTCAACCGGGGGTACACCCGTTATTTTCTCCATGCGCCGAAGCATGTGGATACCCAGGCGGCCATGGATACTCCCAAGTCGATCGGAGAAGCGATGGGAACCGTCTCCCGGGTAGAAAAAAAATGGTTTCGATTGTCCGGCGGTCCTGCGGTCCGTAACGGGGACGGCATGTGCTTTTTGACTTGCGCAGGCGTGTTCAAGGGATTTCGGGTGGAGCGCGTGGAAAACGGACGTATTTTCCCGAACAATATCGACGGCCTGGAGGTCGGCGTTCGGCTTTTTCGCAATCTGGACCACCAATTCGCCAAATTGCTCGACAGGAAAACCGCCGACCGGCGAATCGGAGTGGCCATGACCTTTCGTCAGACCAAAACGGAGATCGTTCTGAATGTAACGGACGAAGACGGCTGTTCGGCCGCCTTGCGCTTGCCCGCAACCTATGAACCGGCGAAACATCCGGAGAAAACGCGCGAACAAATCCGCTCCCAGCTGACGAGCACGGGGAACACCATCTTTTCGGTTACGGATCTGACGATAGACGGCGATTCGCTTGGTTTTTTGCCGTTGAGCCTTTTGAATAGACTGAGACGAGAGGCTCTGGACAGGCTTTATCTTGTCCGGGAACGAAGTCGCTCGGTGGAAAACAACGCCTCGCGAAAAAACGCGGAGGCGGTATATCCGGAAAAAATCCTCGATTGCCGCGCCAATGTGTATAACCGTTTCGCAAGGAATTTTTACGAGCGACACGGCGCACGGGTCGTGGAAGACGCGTTTGAAACCCGGACGAATTCGCCCGGCAAAATCCTCATGACTTCGCGGTATTGCCTCCGCCGGGAAATCGGGGCGTGTCTCAAGTCTTCCAAGCGCTCCCGTAAACTTGCGGAACCATTGACCCTGACGGACGGGACCCGGGTCTACCGGCTTGATTTCGATTGCGAAACCTGCAGAATGCATGTTGTTTCATGCTTCATTTTCCCTGTTTCCAAACGGTGACTTTCTCCAGGACGAGATTTTTTCCATAAAATCTTTTCGCGCCGATTTCCACGCATGGTGTCAGGTCGGATACGAAAAATCGCGTTCGCCCTTTCTTTTCGGGTTCCACCTTAAGATCCGAGCGGTCCGCCAAACATTCCGCGAGGGTCGGGACCGGGTCCACGACCTTGATGCGTTTTCCCGCCTTGCGGACAAAAACGTTCCGCAAAAGCGAAAATTCGGCGGCTCCGGCTACGAGCGTGTCGATTTGACGAACTTTCAGGGGGTGAATGCACTTTTTGAAAATCATGTTGGTTTCCGGCTTTTTCAGCCAGCCTTCCATCGCAAGAACGGATAGAAGCGGGCATACGACGCAATGGACGCTTGCTTCGGGGGCTATGGACTTTATTGTCCGTTCGTAGGACCCGCTATCGACGACCGCACGGGAGGCGATCACGCCTATTCGGGAAAAACTCGAAATTTCCAGTGCTTTGGCCGCCGAAGGCGCGATCGCGCCGATCGTCTCGACTGGAAACCTTTCCTTTATCGGCTCCAAAGCCACCGCCGAAATGTCGTGGCACGAGACCACAAGAAGCCGGACTCCTATTTCGACCAGGAATTCGGCGCCCTCCAATGCGAAGGAACTTATCGTTTCGGGGCTCTTGCCTCCATAGGGCCATCTTGCGGTATCGCCGAAATAAACGATGTCACGTGACGGGAACGCATCGGCGAAGGCCTTCGCAAAGGCGAGTCCTCCGATGCCGGAATCCAATATGCCGATCATGTTTCCTCCGTTCGCTTGTCCGACGGCACGGTTGCACAAGGGTTTATCATGTTTTAGTGTACGCCTTGATCGAAAACGGATGCTTGAATATCGAATGGATATACAATTTTCAGTCGGTTTGCAAACATTTTGCCGGCAAAGGAGGAATCAATGGAAACCAACGAGCAGAGACCGTCGATGAACCAGAGAATATTCCAACTCGGACTTCCGACGGAAACCATTTCCTTATATCTCTTGTGTTGCGGGATCAAGGACGCCGGCTTGACGCTTTCCACGAAAAACATTCTGGAGCGATGGAACGGTTCAAAGCAGGAATTTTCAAATTGCGCCCGCGAACTCGAAAACAGAAACATCGTCGAACGATTGCTTTCCGACGGCGACGGCAACGAGGTTTTCCGTTTAAAAGACGTTCATGGCTGGCGTTGAATCCTTATTTTCCGCCTCTGTCGTCGATGACCTTCTGAACGCATCGAACGATCACGTAATCGGGAAAGTCCGTGCGAATTCCGCGGCACGATCCAGCCATCGTCTTCCAGTTGGAAACGTCTTTTACCACGGCTTCGATAAACGGCCATGCCCTGCACATGTGCGGCTTGACCGGGTGTATGGTGCATTTTTTGTCGTAGAACACGCAATACCCATCTTGCTTCTGGGCCAATACCGGCTGCGAGCAGGACATCTGGCAATATTTTTCGACGAAGCGCTCGGGGGAGATTTTCAAATATTCGGAAATCTCCTCGATTTCCTGTTCTGTAACGTACGTGCCGCCGAAGCCTCGGCAGCATTTTCCGCACATGTCGCAGTGGAAAATATCGTCGGGCATGACTTCGCAATTTTTTTCAGAACGCATGTCTGGTCTCCATAGCCCGTTTCAAAGTGACCTGATCCACGTATTTCAGGTCTCCGCCTATGGGGACCCCCGAGGCGATCCTTGTAACGTTCACAGGGTATTTCGCCAACAATTCGGCAATGTAGGAGGCCGTGGCCTCTCCTTCGACGTTCGTGCCCGTGGCCACCACGACCTCTTTGATTTGTTCCTCGGGTATTCTCTCGATCAACTCCTTTAGCCGGATGTCCTCCGGGCCGACGCCCTCCAGCGGCGAAAGCACGCCCTGCAGGACGTGGTACAATCCGTTGAACGCGCCGGATTTCTCGATCGCCACCATGTCGGCGGGTTGCTCGACCACGCACAACAGCCCCCGGAGTCTGGCCGGGTCCATGCAAATGTTGCACAACTCGGAGTCGCTCAATCCGTAGCATTGCGAGCATAACCTGACCTTCTCCTTCAAGTCCGTTATGCTGCGGGCCAAGTCTTGCGCTTCCTTCGGAGGCGCCTTAAGCAGATGCATGACCAGTCGTTCGGCGGATTTTTCCCCGATGCCGGGCAACTTGGAAAAGTTTTTGATCAACCCGACGATCGACGCTGGATAATGGGTTGCCATTTCGTATCCTTAATAGCCTTCGGGCGCCGATCGAAAGGAACCCGAAACAGTATGTACGCCCGGCTTCACATCAATCCGGGAATTTTCATGCCGCCCGTCAGCTTGCCCATTTCGCCGGAAACCATTTCCTGGGATTTCGTCAAGGCGTCGTTTACGGCTGCCAGTATCAAATCCTGAAGCATTTCCACATCCTCGGGATCGACGACTTCCTTTTCTATCTCTATGGAAACAATCTGTTGCTTCCCGTTGGCGACCACCTTTACCATGCCCCCTCCGGAGCTGGTTTCGACGGTTTTCTGACCCAGTTCCTCCTGAAGCTTGATCATTTGCGCCTGGAGTTTCTGGGCCTGCTTCATCATGTTTCCCATGCCTTTCATTTCTCATTCCTCCTTTGATATTTTAACTTCGAGTACTTTCCCGTTAAAAATTCTAATCGCCTCGTCTACCAGCGGATGATTCAATGCTTCCTGCTTCAACTTGTTTTCCCGGTCGAACTTGGACCGATAATCGGCGTGATTGTTTTCGCTGGGTTTGACGACGATCTCGGGGGGTGCATCGAACAAATCCGCGCAGGCCTTTCCGATCTTGTCGATGCTTTTTTCGATTTTCTTGAATTGGAACCCGTCGTCCGGCGCCTCCAACTCAAGTCGGTTTTTCGTTGCGCCGACCAAGGAGGCCTTTTCGAGCATGGCCCCCAAAAGCTTGTTCTTTTCCGATATTTTTCCGACTATTTTTTTCCAGAGCGCAGCAGGGTCTTGAACATCGTCGAAGTCGAATTTCTCCTTCCTCGAAGATTTCGTTCGCTTGTTCGTTGCGGGAGCGCTTTGCGCTTCGGATGGCGCGACGTCGGCAAACGAATGTTCGGCGTCCCGAACACCGGTTTCGGGAACGGAGAGCGGAATTGTTTCAATAGCCATGGAGACCGTCCGACTGGGACCGGGAGCTTGCTCCGAATAGCGGATTTCTTCCTCGGCTTCGATTCCCGTGGCGACCTCTTGCGCTACAGTCTCTTCGACAAGATTTTCTTCCTCGACGGAATTTTCCGCGCCGATTTCTACGGCGACAATCTCTTCCTCTGCAATTGGCTTGGAAGAGACTGTTCCAGCGACCGCCGTCCGGGGGACATGTTCCGGTTGCGCCGCTTTGGCGGCGACGGGCGAGGCGACGGTCCTGATCTCGGAAATCACGTTTATGGCGGCGCCCGCGTCGATCGCCTCCTTTAGCCGACCGAGCTTTTCGATCAACTCGTCCACGGAAAGAGCGGGCTTGAGTTGACACATCCTTATGAACGCGATTTCCAAAGCCATTTTCGGTTGGGACGAATACCGGACCGATGGCTCCTCCTTGAAAAGAACATCCAGAAGTTGCGAAATATGGGGAGAGGGGAGATTCGCCACCTGGCCGGACATCATGCGAAGTTCGTGGGCGGGGACATCGACGAGCTTTTCGAGGTCGCCGCCAAGTTTTACCACCAAAAGATTTCGGAAATGTTCCAGCAGGTCCCCGTAAAGCTTTTTCATGTCCTGGCCTCGGTCGTAGATTTGGCCCAGAACCGACAAAATCATGGGGACGTCGCCCTCCAGAATGGCGGAGGAAATATCGAAGATCATCTTGCGGTCGATGACCCCTAAAATATCGAGGATCCGCTCCCTCGACAGGCCGCCTCCGGAACAGGTCATCACCTGGTCCAACAGGCTGAGGGCGTCTCTCATGCATCCGCCCGCTTCCCGGGAAACAAGCTCCAGGCTCTCCCTGTCGATGTCGATGTTCTCCTTGCGGCAGAGCGATTCCAAATGGTCGGCGATCGCGCCGACTTCGATCCTCCTGAAATCGTGCCTCCTGCATCTGGAGAGGATTGTAAGCGGTATTTTATGAGGTTCGGTAGTGGCGAAAACGAACATCACGTGCGGAGGGGGTTCCTCGAGCGTTTTCAGAAGAGCGTTGAAAGCCGCCGTGCTCAGCATGTGGACTTCGTCGATGATGTAAATCTTGTATCTGCTGTGGGCGGGCATGTACTTGATGTTGTCCCGAAGTTCGCGCACCTGCTCCACGCCGTTGTTGGACGCGCCGTCGATTTCGTAGACATCCACCGCGCCGGAGGCGGTAATTTCGATGCACGACTTGCAATTGTTGCACGGGACAGGTGTCGGTCCTTTCTCGCAATTCATCGCTTTGGCGAGGATTCTGGCGACAGTGGTCTTCCCGGTTCCCCTGGGGCCGGAAAACAAAACCGCGTGGGCCACCCGGTCCGCTGCAATGGCGTTTTGAATTGTCTTCGTCACATGATCCTGCTTGACCACGTCCTCGAAGACTTGAGGTCGGTATTTTCGAGCTAGAACCAGATATCCCATCGTTAAAAAAAATCGCTCTTCCCTTGAGTTTTTCCGGGATAATACGGCGCCCGTCCCGAATCGGCAATGATAAAATGAACAAAAATCCCCCCGGAGCCCTTGGCTCCTTTTCGATCGCTCCAATTTTTTTTCAGGGAAAAAATTTGTTCAACAGCCGCGCAAAAGAAATGGCGGAGAGAGAGGGATTCGAACCCTCGGTACCGCTTTTGGCAGTACACACGATTTCCAGTCGTGCTCCTTCAGCCAGCTCGGACATCTCTCCGCATCAAGGTCAGCTTTTTAAAGATCCGCTTGAAAAATCCAATTTCGGGGAGGGCGGCCGTTTCCCTCCGCTCCGTCGCAGGTTTTCTCGTTTTCACGCCCCGTAAACGGCCTTTCGTTTCCGTTCTGCCGAATTCGCGGGCAACTGCTGGCGGAGAGGGTGGGATTCGAACCCACGATCCCGTTTTTGACAGGATACCGCTTTTCGAGAGCGGGGCCTTCAGCCACTCGGCCACCTCTCCGGCTCTCTCATCCCTGCGGACAAGTAGGAATCTCTAAACGATTCTCGACAAAATGTCAATGAAATTGATAATGAATTTTCAAGATTTTTCTTCGACCCGGCCCGCGTGATCTACGGCAAAAGAGTGTTAAGTACATGGCCCGATATCACCTTGGGGAAAAAGTAGGTCGATTTTCTCGGCATGATAAGCCCTTCCTGGGCCACCTGTCGCACTTGCTCTATTTTTGTGGGGTTGAGAATGAAAACCACGTCGTAGTCGCCTTCCTTCACGATTTGAATAGCGTTTTTCGCAATGCTGGAATAGGCGATCAGCTTTTCGTTGTCTAGGCGTTCCTGATCGAATTCCAGAATTTCCATGAACACCAGGCGCGTTAAAACAGTCACGTCCAAGTTCCTGAGCGATTCGGGGATTTCATCCGCGAACAACCTTTCCATGACTCCGGGTTTCAGCTTCAAAAGATAGAAGCCGTCTTGTTTTTTTATGAAAACCCCGATAGAAGTGGGAGCATTGTCGGAGCGAAGCGCGGATACGAACCGGTCCGCCACCCGGTCCATATCTGACGGACCGAAATCGAAGGTCTCCATGTCGAAATACTCTTCGGCCTTTCGGTTGAAGGAACCCAACACGCTGTCCCCGACTTGGCTTAAAATTCGATGGGCGGGCAAAACGACCAAGCCGGGATCCTCCATGCTGCTAAGGTACATCATGATGAAATTGGCGGGATGGTTTTCGGCAAAGCCGTCGGTGTTTTTGGCGACCCAATCGCGGTAGTTCAGGGCTGTTTCGTATCGGTGGTGGCCGTCCGCGATATAAATCGTTTTGGCGGCCATGGCTCCGGCTATGCGGTCGTGCATAGCCTCGTCGGTGATTCGCCACAATTTTTGTTCGAACCCGTTGCTGTCCGTCATGGCCATGTCCGGTGGATTGTAGACCGCGGCTTCCTTGAGCGAATCGAGAATTCCCTCCTCGTCCGAATACAACGAGAAAACGGGGCTGAAATTGGCGTGGCAGGCTTTCCTTAATTCAAGACGTTCGGACTTGACCTTGGAAAACGTCTTTTCATGGGGAAGGACTATGCCTCTTTCGAAGGGCTCGAGTCGCACGAGAGCGACAAGCCCATACCGGACGACCGTCTTGCCCCCGATCGGAAACGCGACCGAGTTCAGGTAAAAAGCCGGTTTTTCGTCGCGCATCAGAATTTTATCGTTCATCCATTGTTTAAAATAGTTGGCGGCCCGAGTGTACCTGTTGTCTTCCGGCGTGTCGGTTGCGTAAATATTCCCGAGAATCAGCCGTATGACATTGTTTGGATGCCTTCGATGGAATTGCTCCTGTTCCTTCGGCGAAATGACGTCGTAGGGCGGAGCGATCACGTCCGAAAAATCCTCGATTTTTTCGGGGTTGTATAAAATTCCCTTGAACGGGAGAACGGTTGCCATATCGAATTCCTCGTTTTGTGTTATGTTAAAAAAACAAGAGGTTGTTGATACAAGATAATGGAGGGATATTCAAGAGTTAATTGCGGTACCCGGTTCGAACATTTCAGCCACTTCGTCCGTATAGGAGCCGTCAGGCCTATGCACCCGCAAAGGCGCTTCCACGGTCAATCCGGGACGGCCGTACTTTACCGCCCGCACCAAAACCCTGTTGGCCTCCGCGTTCTCCTTCGGATGAATCGTTTTGAGCGTTTTAGGTTCGAGCTTGGCCTCCCTAAGGCGGGAAAACAGGTCGGGCATCCTCTGAGCGGGGTAAACGACCACCAGCGTTCCCGATACCTTCAAAACCCGGGCCGAGGCTTCCACGACGTCGGAAAGACCCGCGAGCACCTCGTGCATGGCCGCCGTTTTCATCCGGTCGGGGCCTACGCGCCCCCATCCCGCTTTTCGATAGGGCGGATTGGTCGCCACGATATCAACGGCCCCTCCCATGTCCCCTGGTTTTAAATCCTTCATGTCGCCGCAAATGATTTTGACCCGTTCGCCCAATCTGTTTTCGGCGACATTCGCGTGGGCGATTCTGGCCAGGACCGCTTGAACCTCTATTCCGTAAACCACCAGATCAGGGTAACGGCGGGCAAGTATCAGCGAAACGATTCCGCATCCGGCGCCCAGGTCGAGGACTCTCTGGTTCCGTCCAGGCGAAACGAAATTCGCCAGCAAAATGGAATCCAGGGAATACCTGTATCCTTCCGCAGGCTGTTTCAGAGTAAAGGAGTCCTTGAATGGATATTCCTTTGTATATGTTTCCGTATTGGTTTCGCCGGGGAGGGTCCCGTCCTTGCGGATTCCCTCGATTCTATGCTCAGGCTTTCTTTCGGGTTTTTTCTCTTCCATTGCGTCACGTTACAGACCAATTTTGAATTTGACGTCCTCGACTACGTTCTTTCCCAGAGCCTTGTTCAGATTGGAAACGATGTCCTTTTTCAGGAATTGCAGCTGGTGAAGCCAGGGGGAACTGGAAACGTTCACGTATAGAATTCTCCCCTTGAAGGCGGCGGGCCTTGCGGCGCTTGAAACCGCCTCCCCGACGGCTTCGTCCCAAATCCGCCAGACTTGCGCCAACTCCCCGTCGGTCTGTTCCTGAAGCGCCCTCAGCGCGGTGTTCAATATGTTTCCAATGTGAACCGGACCTTGGCATTTTCTTCTTTTGTCGTCCATAATATGTTTCCCGGGTCGGTTTTTCGGTCGCCGAAACGGTCTCCCGTGCCGATTTGTTCAATTTTTCTTGACTTGAAAATCCTTGTTGCTTAATGTAATCGATATTTGCGCCCGCAATAGCGCGAATGAACGATCATTCATGTCGAATAACCACCATACATTTATCAGTATTCGGCCTTGTAATCAACAAAGAGTCGCGGGAACCGAACGGACAAGCGGCGAAAACGCAAATTCTTATATTGGGATTCGTAAAATGAGTTGGGATTGGGATAAATTGAAGGAACAACAACAGAGAATGGGGGGCGGCAAGCCTCCGCAGATGGACGAAATTCTGGACAGGTTCAAAGGATTCAAATTGCCGGGAGGCCCGCTGGTGATCGTGGTCGTCGTTCTCGGCATCTTGGCTTCGTCCGTGGTGTATACCGTTGGCGTGGACGAGGTGGGCATCGTCCAGCGGTTCGGGGAATACGTCAGGACCGAACAGCCTGGCCTGAACTTCAAACTGCCCGCAGGCGTAGAAAAGGTGACCAAGGTCAAAGTTCGCCATGTCTACAAGGAGGAATTCGGTTTTCGCACGATCGGCGCTGGAAACGAGAGCCGATATGGAACTACCAACATCGACGACAACTCGGAATCCTTGATGCTTACAGGCGACCTCAACGTGGGGCTGGTTCCTTGGATAGTGCAGTATCGAATCATGGAGCCCTACAATTATCTCTTTAAAGTGAGGGATGTTCGGCGTTTGCTGATCGACATGTCCGAGGCAACGATGAGGCTTGTTGTGGGGGACCGAAGCATTAACGAGGTCATCACCAAACGCCAGGAGATCGCCGAAGAGGCCAAGAGCCAGTTGCAGCAGGAACTGGACGGCGCCGAAACAGGCATATTCGTGGTAACGATAGAATTGAAGAGGACCAACGTTCCGCCCAGCGTGCAACCCTCGTTCAACGAGGTCAACCAAGCGACCCAGGAAAAGGAGAAGCTTATCTATCAAGCCAAAGAGGAATACAACAAGTCGATCCCGGCCGCAAAGGGCGAGGCCGAGAAGATCGTCATGGGCGCCGAAGGCTACGCGCTCGACCGCGTCAACAGAGCCAAGGGCGACGCCAATCGGTTCGATTCCGTATACGCCGAATACGCAAAGGCGAAGGACGTCACCAAGAGAAGAATGTATTTGGAAACGCTCAAGGAATTGTTTCCCAAGCTGGGACCCAAGTACATCATCGACGGCGAAAAAAACAACGTACTTCCTCTTTTGAATATCGGAAAAGAAAGCGGGTTGCCAAAATGAAAACCAAAGGACTGATTTTTATAGTAGTTTTATTCGCGGGGATCGTCGTATTGTTCTCCTCCGCCTTCATCGTCGACGAGACCGAGCAGGTGGTGGTGACGCAGTTCGGACGCGTCGTGGGAGACCCGATCAAGGAGCCGGGCCTCAATTTCAGAATACCGTTCATACAGCATGCGAATTATTTTCCCAAGAATCTCTTGCAGTGGGACGGGGAACCGGGGCAAATCCCGACGGTCGACAAAACCTACATCTGGGTCGAACCTTTCGCCCGTTGGAAAATCGTCGATCCCGTCAAATTTTTCCAGACCGTCAACAACCCGGTCAGCGCCCTAGGTCGTTTGGAGGACATCATCGATCCGGCCGTGAGAAACTTCATCACGTCCTATCCCCTGATCGAAACGGTCCGCATGACGAACCGGGAGTTGGATATTACCGAAGTGGGACTGGAGGACATCGAGAAGGACGAGAAAGCGCAGATGAAAGTCTCCACGGGGAGAAAAAAGATCATGGACGGCGTTCTCGCCCAAGCCCAACCCAAGCTGGAGAAGTTCGGCATCGAGTTGGTCGATGTGAAAATCAAGCGAATCAACTACGTCGAGGAGGTCCGAAAATCCGTGTACGGGCGAATGATCGCGGAAAGAAAGCAAATAGCCGAAAAGTTCCGCTCCGAGGGAAAAGGGGAGGCCCAAAAGATTCTGGGCGAAAAGGACAGGGATTTGCAGGAGATCATTTCGGACGCCTACCGGAGAGCGCAGGAAATCAAAGGAAAGGCGGACGCCGAGGCCACGGAAATATACGCGCGGGCTTACAACCGCGATCCGGAGTTCTATTCCTTTATGAAAACTCTCGAAATTTATACGGATTCGCTCGACAACGGAAACTCCCTCGTTCTCTCCACGGATTCGGAAATTTTCAAATACTTGAAGGGGTACGAACAGCCCGAATGGCGGCAACCTTCGGAGCAGGCGACAAAGCGAGCGTCAAGTCAACCGGAGGGTGTCGGGGCGGCCTCGGCTTCGAACAACCGGTAAACTGTACATTGATCGCGCGACGCCCGGGTCAAGGCGTCGCGCGATCAATAAAAAAAGCACCGGTCGCACCGGTGCTTTTCCGCGCTTTTAAGAATAGCGTGCTTCCCTGACGCTATGCTATTTGCCCTTGCGTCTCTGATGTCGCGTTCTGGCAAGAAGTTTCCTGTGTTTGTGCCTTCTCATCTTTTTTCTTCGCTTTTTGATTACGCTGCCCAACGGTTCACCACCTCCCTTTATATAATGTCGTGTGTATGCTTTATCGTTTGCGCGCTTTGTCAGCGCGATTGACTTTGGCCTCAAAACGAAAAACGTTTCGAGTATATTATGTTCTTTGGAATTTATCAACCCTCAATATCGGTTGATAAAGAACGACTGTTGTGATAGTTACCCGTGAAAATCTGAAATCGAGGAAAAAAGACCTTCAATAATATTCTTGGGAACGTACGGTTCATGAAAACCGACGAGTTGAAAAAATTCGACGCATCTCAGATCAAAGAGGTCAACGATTCCGTGGCTTTGGCGGAAGAGGTCGTAAGCGAATACTATAAAATGTCCGCAGGCCAATGGCTCAGGGGGGGGTACGACGTAAAGACGCTGGCCGACCTTGAGAAAAACGAGATCGTGTTCGGTCCTTTCGCCCAAATCATCCGATATGCGGCCAAAAAGAAAGACGCCGTCCTGGAAACCTCCACCTACGACTTCTATAAGATATGTCTCCAGGATCATTCCATTCTTGCAACTTTGGCAAAAAACCCCCGTATCGACCTGTTTCCCTTCTCGCTTTACATCATCGCCCACGAACTCATCCATATCGTCCGCTTCGGAACTTTCATGCAAAGCTTCACAGCCTCCGAAAACGAAAAGATGGCTGAGGAATCGCGGGTCCACGGACTGACCTATCGCATCCTGAAACCGGTAAAGGCCGACGGGCTCGACCGAGTTTTCGATTATTACGCCCAGTGGAGGACCTACAGGGCCACTGTCTGAAAAAAAATCAGAACTTCTTGACAAGAAATCAACATGATCTATATTGGTTCAAATTTTGCCGGCGGGCAGTAGGAGAATGGCGATACACCTTGATATTTTAAACGTCCGCGATTTGATATTTCGCGACAAACCATGAAAAGAAGACTGCCATTCGACTTCCAATATCGGCGGCCGGAAACTTTTCCATACAAAAAACAGGAGGACGTTTATGCCTATTTACGAGTATGAGTGCGGAAATTGCGGAAGCATCGAAGAGGCCCTCCAAAAATTCTCGGATGCTCCGCTTACCACGTGCAAGCGATGTTCAGGAAAGCTTCACAAACTCGTTTCCCAAAGTAGTTTCCACTTGAAGGGAAGCGGTTGGTACGTTACCGATTACACCGATAAGAACGCGAAGAAAACAGAGGACCCCTCCTCGGCGCCTGCCAAGAAAAACGGCGATTCCAAAGCCGCCGGAGACGGCGCGAAAGAATCCTCGGGAAAAAGTTCGACTACGGATTGATCCTTATTCCTCATTGCCGGGACGCCGAAAATGCCAATTTTAGCGGTGCCTTGCAAATTATCCTTTACATGCACGATCACATGCTTATAGTTGGCCTCTAATAAACGCGCTCCGTCGTCGGAAAGAGTACTTGCATATTAATTTCAGCAAGTTAGATGCAAAGCCGTTCCGGTGAAAGATGACTTTCTCTATAGATCAAGCGCGCCGGCCAAATAGGACTTTTTTTGCAAAGAAACGATTCGATAAAATTTTCAATCGCTTTTTTTATTACTCAAAATTTTTAAAAAGGAGAATGGAAGATGAACTTAAGACCTCTTCAGGACCGAATTTTGGTAAAAAGAGTAGAGCAGGAGAACACGACCAAGGGAGGCATTATCATTCCGGATTCCGCCAAGGAGAAACCGGCGGAGGGAAAAGTCGTGGCGGTCGGCAAGGGCAAGACCGGCGAAGACGGCAAAAGGATCGAACTCGACATCAAGGAAGGCGACAGGATTCTTTTCGGCAAATACGCGGGGACCGAGGTCAAGATCGAAGGCGAGGAGTATCTTATCATGCGCGAGGACGACGTTCTGGGCGTTATCGAGTAATAATGGAACCGTGAAGCCGCGAAGTTGATCGAACAGGCAACGTTTAAAGCATTTGAGATATATATTTCAGACATATACGGAGGAAATCAAAAGATGGCGAAACAGATCAAATACGATATGAAAGCCCGCGAAAGCATGTTGAAGGGTGTTCGCACCTTGGCCGACGCGGTGGTTGTAACCCTTGGCCCCAAAGGACGGAACGTCGTAATCGACAAATCGTGGGGGTCGCCTACGATCACCAAGGACGGCGTTACGGTCGCCAAGGAAATCGAACTCGAGGACAAGTTCGAGAACATGGGCGCCCAGATGGTCAAGGAAGTCGCCAGCAAGACCAGCGACATGGCGGGCGACGGCACCACCACGGCGACGGTTTTGGCGCGAGCCATCTACGAGGAGGGCCAGAAGCTCGTGGCGGCGGGCAACAATCCCATGGCCATAAAAAGAGGAATCGACAAGGCCGTGGAAGTTGCCGTCAAGGAACTTCACAAGATCAGCAAGCCTACCAAGGACCAAAGAGAGATCGCCCAAGTCGGAACCATTTCCGCGAATAACGACGAAACCATCGGCAACATAATTGCCGAAGCCATGAACAAGGTGGGTAAGGAAGGCGTCATCACCGTGGAGGAAGCAAAAGCCATGGAGACCACTTTGGACGTGGTCGAGGGCATGCAGTTCGACCGCGGATATCTTTCTCCCTATTTTGTCACCGATTCCGAGAAAATGGTCGTTTCCCTGGACGAACCTTATATCCTTGTGCATGAGAAGAAGATCGGAAGCATGAAGGACCTTCTTCCCATCCTGGAGCAGGTGGCCAAAATGAACAGGCCTCTTCTGATCGTGGCGGAGGATGTCGAAGGCGAGGCTCTTGCCACTCTCGTGGTGAATAAGCTTAGAGGAACTCTGCAGGTCGCGGCTGTCAAAGCCCCAGGCTTTGGCGACAGAAGAAAGGCCATGCTTGAGGACATCGCCATTCTAACCGGCGGCCAGGTCGTATCCGAGGACTTGGGCGTGAAACTCGAGAGCATTACTCTCCAGGATTTGGGCAAGGCCAAACGCGTCAGCATCGACAAGGACAACACCACCCTCGTTGACGGCGCCGGTTCCAGAAGCGCTCTCGAGGGCCGCGTGAAACAGATTCGCGCCCAAATCGACGAGACCACGTCCGACTATGACCGCGAAAAACTCCAGGAGCGTCTCGCCAAACTGATCGGCGGAGTCGCCGTGATCAATGTCGGAGCAGCGACCGAAACCGAAATGAAAGAAAAGAAGGCGCGCGTTGAAGACGCCCTGAACGCCACCCGCGCGGCAGTTGAGGAAGGTATCGTTCCCGGCGGCGGAGTAGCTTTGGTACGCACGCTGCAAGCCTTGGACAAAATCAAGATCAAGGCCGAGGAAAAACTCGGAGTGAAAGTGATCATGAGGGCCGTCGAGGAGCCTCTGCGCCAGATCGCCAACAACGCGGGCTTCGAAGGCTCGGTTGTGATCGACAAAGTCAAGGGCGCCGAGAACGCGTTCGGATACAATGCCGACACCAACGTCTACGAAGACCTGATCGAAGCAGGCGTGATCGATCCCACCAAAGTGGTTCGCCTCGCTCTGCAGAACGCCGCCAGCGTGGCCTCTCTCATGCTTACCACCGAGGCGATGATCGCCGACAAGCCCGAAGAGAAAGACGGCCCCGCTATGCCTCCCATGGGTGGAGGAATGGGCGGAATGGGTGGAATGGGCGGGATGATGTAATTTGATTCCGCTTGGTTTAAGAATACTCGAAACTATCGGAAAAAGCCTCTTCTCCCGCTTGGGTGGAGAGGCTTTCTTTTGTTTTTCCTCTTTTTGCAGGAAAACTCTTGATCTCTCCACCAAGGTACGGTCTGTGCCGGACGCGTAATTGCCCTACTGGTTTCCCAATCCGTTTTGCCCGCCGCAATCGGGACACTGCCATGTGATGCCATTGCAGGTCATGCCCCAAGCGTTTTCGCCCAAACACCCCTGGCAAATGGCGAACCCGCACCTGCAACGCCAGCAAAAGCGAAAAAGCTCGCGGCAACAGTGGCACTCGCAGCTCTTCGTCCGCCGGCGGCGACCGGTTTCCTTATTAGAAAAATCGTTCATTGTTCAACCCGAAACAGAATCTATCCAAGTCTTTCTTTTCGTTTCACGGTTTTCGCGATAGAATTTACGTCCCGTTCCCTTCGGACCGGACGAAAGCTTCGAAAACCAGACCAGAACTAATAAGCCCCCGCCTGACTTCTGTCAAGGCGCAGTTCCGAAATGGCAAATACCCAAAGTGCCGAAGGCAATAACGGCAAGCGAAAATTTCGAATCGGTGTCCGCGAACTGGTGGAGTACCGCCAAAGGTCCGGCGACCTCGACCTGACCTTTTTCGGCGCTCCGACCCCCCTCGAGGGAATCCGCCTTCACAAGAAGATTCAAAGCGGCAGGCCGGAGGAATACTCGTCGGAAATACCGATATCCGCGACCCTCGAATCCGAGGACATCGTGTTGATTGTTTCGGGCAGAATCGACGGCGTTTTCGAATATTCCGACGGGGTAGTCGTCGAAGAAATTAAAACTACGAGAAAGGACCCGGACGACCTGGAAATCCCGGACGACCATCCTTATTGGGCCCAAGTCAGATGCTACGGATATATGCTGGCCAAGGATCGAAATCTCGGAAAGATCTGTTTGCAGCTCGCCTGCTGCAATGTCGAGTCGGAGAAAATCCGGGTAATACGGCGCGAGTTTTCGTTTTCCGAACTGGAAGCGTTTTTTTTGACGCTCGCGGACGCCTGTTTTCAGCAATTGAGGGCGGAGATCGCGTGGGGACAAAGACGCGATTTTACATTGCGCGCCATGGAGTTTCCTTTCGAGAAGTACCGGAACGGCCAAAGAAAGATGGCCGTGGCCGTTTTTAGGACAATAAGGGACAAGGGCCAAGCGATTATCCAGGCGCCCACGGGAATCGGCAAGACAATGGCCGTTTTGTTTTCCGCGCTGAAAGCGATGGCCGCAGAGCATGCCGAGAAGATATTCTATCTGACCGCAAGGAGCACAGGGAAAGCCGCCGCCGAAAACGCTTTGAAAATCATGAAAAATGCGGGAATTTCGATCAAGTCGGTCACTCTGACCGCCAAGGAGAAAATCTGCTTCAGCCCCGGAAGCCTCTGCAATGGTCAGGAGTGCGAATTCGCCGAAGGATTTTACGACCGGGTACGCTTGGCCGTCGAAGAGCTTCTCCGATTCGACGTAATAGACCGCGTTCGAATCGAGGCGGTGGCCGCCGAATACAGAGTGTGCCCCTTCGAATTCACTCTTGAGGCCTGCCATTTCGCCGATGTGTTGATATGCGACTATAATTACGCGTTCGACCCGCGAGTATGTCTTAAACGTTTTTTCCGGAAAGAAAAAAAGAATTACGCTTTTCTCGTGGACGAGGCACACAACCTGGTGGACCGGGGACGGGAAATGTTTTCGGCCCAATTGTCGAGAAGCTGCTTTGTCGAATTGCTTGTCAAAATGGAGGAGAACGAGCCGGTCGTGAGACAAATCCTTGGAGAAACCATAGAGTGGTTTTCGGATTTGGAAAATCGTGGCGCTGAGAATGGAGGTTTCCAGTCCTCGCCCGAACCTCCGGAATCCCTCTACCCCCCTCTGGAAAGGTTCGTTCATGTCGCCGAATCTTGGTTTTTAAACAACCGAAAGAGCCCCGTAAGGGCCGATATGGTCGATGTCTATTTCCAAGCGTCGAATTTTCTGAAAATATCAGGATTGTACAACGAATGTTACGCTTCGGTTTTCGAGAAATCCGAATCCGATATTCGGACGAGGCTTTTCTGTCTCGACCCCGCCGGTCCATTGAAAAACGCCCTGAAACGATGCGGTTCGGCGATCTTCTTTTCCGCCACCATGACGCCCGCCGATTATTTCGGAGAGGTGCTGGGCTGCGACGGAGCCGTCATGACGATGCGGCTTCCGTCGCCTTTCCCAACAGAAAACTGTCTCGTGTTCGTCGCCGACCGCATTTCCACCTATTATAAAAGGCGCTCGGAAACCAAGGACGCACTCGCGCGAACGCTGATTTCCCTCGCGGGTCAAAAAAAGGGCAACTATCTGTTCTTTTTCCCTTCCTACGCATATTTGGAGATGGTATTGGACGTTTTCGAAAAATCGAACGGAAAGTTCCGCACGTTGGCCCAAAACAGGACTATGAACGATGCCGACCGAGAGACTTTTCTGGAAACGTTCGAAGAGGACACAGGAGAGACTCTCGCGGGGTTCGCCGTGACGGGAGGCGTTTTCGGGGAGGGGATCGACATGGCCGGGGAGCGTCTTTCCGCAGCGGCCGTGGTCGGAGTCGGACTTCCCATGATTTGCCCCGAAAGGGAACTGATCAGGAAATATTACGAGGACAAACACGGAGAGGGGTTCGACTATGCCTACAAGTTCCCGGGAATCAACCGCGTTTTACAGGCGGCCGGACGCGTAATCCGGTCGGAAACCGACAGAGGGGTTGTTTTGTTGATCGACGAGAGATTTTCCAGGTCCGATTACAAAAGGCTGCTGCCGGAACATTGGAATATCGAGCGAATCGGTTCACGGGCCGATTTCGAAAAGGCGTTGAGAAATTTCTGGGCAACGGCATGAGATTAACCCCGGCGTGTCTCTGCGCACGCCTCCGCGATGGCGCTACGGCCTCCTCCGGGCGCGGATGCCGCCCGCGCCCAGAGCCTTTGTCGCCGCCGATGATGCAAAGAAAAGGCCTCCGCACGAGAGCTTCTGGCCGTATAGCGTATTTGTCGGAAAAAATACTATAGCGCAGAGACGCAAAGTCGCGGAAAAAGAAGAAAACGAAGCTTGTCCCTATATTACGGAGTCACTCATATCGATTCGTCCGTTTCGATAAACTTGTGCCAGATAACTTCGCGTGGGTTGTTGAGTCTCAAGCTCAAATCGCCGCCGCCACTCTTAACATGGAAAATGAAAACAAATTCTGTATTGTCCGTATCGATGCACGAAAACGTGTATTCGTTTTCAGGCCCGTTTCGTTTTTGATCAACCTTGCGAATAATATAGATGTTCGGCGAGTCGAAGCCTGTTCCGAAAACTATCATCTCACGACTGAATTCAATATACCGGTCCTGGTATCGCTCCGATTCGGTTGTCCACTTACCCAAAAGTATGCGGGGAAAGTCATCTTTCGTTACCCCGCAATGGACGTTGAGAAATGCACAAGCGATAGAAATCCAAAACATAACCGGCATCCGATATCGACCCGGCGACGTATGTGTTCTACGAGCCTGTTTGAAAAATAGCGGTCGGCACCATTCTTTGACAAATCGGAGCCAGTGTTCACCGTATGTCGAGGAGGTTTCCATCATGATTTCATTTAAAACATACCAGAGCGACCTGACCGAAGAACAATCCCGCTACTTCTGCTTGAAAGTGTTCTGTTACGAGCCTGCACGTACCAGCGCTCCGTCCTTTAAAAATATTTGCGTCGCGGCCATGTGGTCTGCGATCATACTGTGAGTTGCGACCACGAGCGTTCTTTTGCCCTTCGCGGTTATTTCCTCCAGAAGCTCGACGACCTTTTCGCTGTTTCGGCTGTCGAGATTGCCCGTGGGTTCGTCGGCGAGTATTATGATCGGGTCGTTGATCAGCGCTCTGGCGATGGCGGTCCGTTGCATTTCGCCTCCGGACAGCTGCGCGGGGTAATGGCCTCTTCTGTCGACGAGGCCCAGCCATTCTACCAGTCCTATCGCCTTTTCCTTTACGAATGCGCGATTCCGCCCTGCCAGCAGCCCGGGAAGCATGACGTTTTCCAGAACGGTCAAGGTCGGGAGGAGGTTGAAATGCTGGAATATTATTCCCACCACCTCTCTTCTGAATATGGTCAGCATTGCTTCGGACGAGTTTTTCAAATCGCGACCCGCCACTTTCAATTTCCCGGATGTCGGTCGGTCCAGGCCGGCCAAGAGAGAAAGGAGGGTGCTCTTGCCGGAGCCGCTTTCGCCTTTTAAAACCACGACTTCGCCCTTTTGGACTCTCAGGCGTACGCCGCTCACCCCCACCACGTCGATGGAATCCATAGCATAAATTCGGGAGAGGTCCTCCGCCTCGATGATCGAATTTTCCACCGAACGACCGCTATTCCTTCAGCATGCCTTTTTGGGAGGCATTCCGGACAATTTCCGCGACGTGTTTCCACAAAACCGGCGCGGTATCTTTGATATGGCCCGTTCGTGTTATTACCTGGCGAGCGCGGATTTTGTTTTGGCGCCAAATTTTGCCGTCGGTCAGGTAATTGTGAAGAACCGGATGCATGCTGTCGACGGCGTTCGCGAAACGGGATTCGGCAGTCTCCTTTGTTTCGAATTCGTCCCAAAGCTGCCGGAACTCGGTCGCCTGATCCTCGGGAAGCATGCCAAATATACGGTCTGCGGCCTTTTCTTCGCGCTCGGCCTGATCGACGATCTTTTTTTCGTCGTAGCAGTAAGTGTCTCCCGCGTCGATCTCTACCAAGTCGTGAACCAGAAGCATTTTCACGACCCGGCAGAAATCGATGGCCGCCTCGGCCGCGTATTCGGACAGAACAAGGGCCATCAAGGCGATGTTCCAAGAATGCTCCGCCGAATTTTCCAGCCTGGAACCGTCGGTCAAAAGGGTCTGACGCTCTACTCTTTTTAACTTGTCGATTTCGAGGATGAAACCGAGCTGCTTTTCTAATCTTTCGTTATTCATGACTTTCCGAGCCGTTTTTTATGCCGAGCGATTTTTCCTGTGCGGCCGGAGTTTGTTCCTCCGGGGAGAGTTCGAGGGATTGGCTTTTCGGGTTTGGCGGAACCGTCGAGAATTTTCCCGACACGCTTCTGCGAAGATCGAGCCAATCTTTGAGAGTCGCTATTCTTTCGTTTATATGATAGCGACCATCGGCGTAGACTCCGTAATCGCCTCCGCCCGCCATCGCGGATGCGAACCGGGTCGTGTTGGCGAAAAACAGCCACACGTCGCTCCATTTTTTCTCAATGGCCTCGTCCCAGGGACTCTTGCCTACGGATGGACCTTTCGCGTAGCCGCCGTTCCAGATTTCGTTCATGATTTGCGTGGCGGCGAGGGTCTTGGCATTGGTTTCCTCGATGGTTTTTTCAAACCGCGCCCAGTGGCGTTCGACCCATCCGCCGGAATGGCAGGACAAGCATATGCTTTGCATCGCTGCGTTTCTCTTTTGGATTTCGTCCTTGTCGATGAGAAATTCCGACGCGAAACCGCCGTCGAAATCCGTCGGAAGCGGATAGTTGCCCTTGTTTCTGATTTTTGTCGTATCGGGATCTTTCGGGTGGGGATGGGCGTAGATCAGGCCGAAAATTCTCCACGAGATGCGGTCGTTCATGCGATGGGTCCTTTCGGCGACAACTTCTCCGTCGGTATTGACGAGAAGGCTAATATGGCAAGCGCCGCAAGTCGGGGCCTGGAAATCCTTTCCGACGGTCCAGGGGGTCGTCGAAAAATCCCATTTTTCATGGATGGAGGAATAGATGTTTCCGTGCTTGCTGGAAGAGTAGACCTTGTAGGCGGGAACATCGGGACCGATATGGCATTCCTTGCACGTGTCCGGTTTGCGGGCCATTTCCATGGAAAAGCCGTGGCGGGCGTGGCAGGCGGCGCAAGATCCTCGGCTGCCGTCGGGATTCACCCGTCCGACTCCCTGGTTCGGCCATCCGGTCAGGACCGGAAAATCCATTTCGCCCATGGAAGTCTCGCGCGTTTGGGCCTCTCCGACTTCTATTTTAGTTCCGTGGCAGTAATAGCAGGCTTCCTCACGGGTTTCGTCCGACGCTTGTTCCAAGACAATCTCCCCGTTTTTCATGACGGGAGTTCCCAGGATGCTATGCTGCAAATCCTGGTACAGCAGGTTTTCGTCGAGGTTTTTGAAGGCGAAGGACATGATGTTTTGGGAATATTGCTCGACCTCTTCCCGATGGCAGGCGGCGCAGTCGTCGGGAGTGACCACCGTATGGACCTTGTAGTCGTTGTGGTCGAACGAGTCCTTGTGGGCTTCTGGTCTCATGTTATGGCACTCCGCGCATCCCACGGACGTGTTCAGATATTCGGCGGGCGGCTTTTCGCTGGAGACCTTCAGGGACGGACCTTTTTCAGCCATGGCTTTCTTCGGGGTCGTGGCCGCGTGGCGGCTCTTTTTCCAGTCTTGGACAATGCCGGGATGAATCGATTCGTGGCATCCGAGGCATTCCTGGGTAGCCTCGCTGACGGGCGCTTGCTCGCACCAGGCCGACGAGCCTCCGATCAAAATCGCAAAAACAGTCGAAAGGACAACTGCGCTTCTCATACATCCTCCTTTAAAGTAGATTCGCATTCAAAATATCGTTGTACCGGGTAAAGGCAATCCGGGGTTAAAACAGCTACAAAGCGAGCGCGAGACAAAGTCCGTCGTTTTCCGGCGAATGGCCGGGCATGAACGAAAACAGGTGAACGCATCTCCATCGGTCGCTTTCCGCAATGGCGCGGTTGAACGGCTCGGAATCCTTGAAACCCGTGTTGTCCGCCACAAGGAGGCCGCCTTTTTTCGCGCGCGAATGCAGCAAGGGGATGGCGTCGATGTAGTATTCCTTGTCTATGTCGAGAAACATGAAATCAAAAGGTCCCCGGAGATTTTCGAGTTGTTGCAGAGCATCGCCCTCGAGAATTTCCACGGATTCGGAAACGCCGGCTTTTTCGAAATTTTCGCGGGCTCTGGAGGCCATTTGAGAACTCCATTCCAGAGTCGTCAGCCGACCTCCGTTTTCCGCAGCCGCTCTGGCCAGATATATGCCCGAATATCCCACAGCCGTTCCCAGTTCAAGAATCGATTTCGCCCCTGACGTCCTGGCCAAAATGTAAAGAAGCTCCGCCGCGACTGGACCGATGATCGGTATTTCTTCCCGGGCGGCTTCCGCCTCCATTTTTTCCAGCAGATCGTCGCGTTTGGGAACGAACTGCCGGAAATATCGTTGGGGTTCCTGTATCATCTGGGACATGCGATCACCTTCACCTATCTTGGTATATAGGATCGTGTTTGTTACCGTCCTTCGAGTTGTTTCGAGTCGGCCACGAGACGCGACGGTTCGGCCGCGTCTTTTTGTTTTTTGAAAAATCTCGCGAGCTTGGAGAACACTGTCTTAATGGCTTTCCAAATCTTCGGGAGGGCCCAGAACAGAAACAGAACGAAGGCGATTAGCAGGACGATGAAAAACCAAGGGTGTTGCAGTGCTGTCCATAAACCGGCAACGACGGCGACGTCTTCGATAAGGGAGACGCCGATATTGGAGAACGGTTCCGGCGAGGCGTTGATCATGACTCGGGTGCCTGCTTTCATCGCGTGGGCGCCTGCGGCCATGCCTCCCCCGAGGATTGCCGCAGCCAATGCCACGGGCGGATTGACCTCGCCGACCGCCCCCGCCGCCAGCAAAGCCCCTGCGGGAATGCGGACGAACGTGTGAATCGCGTCCCAACCGGTGTCCACCCCCGGCGTTTTGTCCGCGAAAAATTCCATTGCGTACATGATTCCGGCGGCGCCAAGCACCAGCGGGTCCGTAAGAATGTGAAGTGTCGGCGGAAGATCGATGTTGCCCGTCGCACCCAGAAGGCCCAAAACCAGGATGGCCGCGTAGAGATTGATCCCGCTGGCCCACGCGGCGCCCATTGTCAATGCGATTATCGAAGCTATTTCGTTTAAATGTTCCATTTTTGATTCGCTCCTGTGCTTTTAGAGAGACCTCCGGCAGCGTTGCAGGATTTCCAGGGTTTCTTAACCTCGAAGGTCTCGCATATGCCGAAGTTTAAGACCAAGCCGGAATTCGGGACAGGGTATAATAAAATGCAAGTCGTGTAAAGAATACTTGCATCGGTTTGAATTCCAAAATCCAAGGTTGAACCGTCCATCGCCAAAGTCAAGCGACTTGCTTCATAGACTTTCTTCGGTCCTCTACCTTATTTATATAGGCTTGGACGCCGAATTTTCTTTCCAGGCCGGATGCCGACATGTAGCGCACCTTGCCGAAAACGGCCCTTTCCTTGAAAGGACGGTCGTGAAGCCCGAATACCCAGGCCACGCCGGCGTAGGAGTTGGGATCTCGACCGTCCAGAAAATACTTGTTGTTCAGATAGAGGGCGGTCCGGAAGGCGTATTCGGGCGTACCGCACCACTCGAGGATTTTCTTTCCCCAGTACATGCGCATGTAGTTGTGCATGAAGCCCGTGCATTTCATTTCTCGCATGGCGGCGTTCCAGTATTCGTCATTGGTTTCGGCGTTTTCCATTCGTTTGCGGGTATATACGGCAGGACGTTCGTCCTTTTTGTGATCCTCCAAGGTTTTAAGCGCCCATTCCGGAAGAGCGGCAAACCTGTCGTAGTCGGGCGTGTATTCCACGTAGTTCGCGGCAAGCTCTCGCCTGACGATCAGTTGTTCGAGGTAGGCCTCCTTGGCGGCGTCGGGCGCCTTGCACTTTTTGATTTCCAAGGCCAGGTAGAGAGGGGAAATCTGGCCGAAATGAAGGTAGTGGCTCATATGCGAAATATCGTCGGTTTGGGGTTGGTTGCCGTTTTTGTCGTATCGTTCGAGGCCATCGCGAACGAATGTTTCGAAACGTTTTTTGGCGTGCGATGTCCCTCCGTGGAAAAGGGGGCTGACAGGCGCAGGTTCGGGATCGATATTAAAAAGCTCGAGAACCGAACTTGCCGATTCCAAATCGATACCATTATCCCTGAAATCCAAAGAGTCCCGTTCGAGGGCGATTTCGGGGACCGGGGCCAAGTATTTTTCGAGATGCCTATGGATTTTGGGCCGGATAGTCCTTGCGGCGAACTCGGCCTTGTTGGAGACTGTGCCTACAGGGACGATCACGTCGCTTTCTATTTGAACCGCAGGGCAGGGGGCGTTTCGGGCGATTTTTTGTCGCCAGTTCTTTTGGTGTCTCGTGTATCCGCGGTCGCAAACCAGAAAAGCGGCCTGTTGACTTGCCTCCAGCGCTTTGTCGGCCGGCTCTCCCTTGCGAACGATCAGCTTGACGCCTCGCTTTTCCAGAGCTTGGATGGTTTCCCCGAGCCCTTCCGTCATGAATGCGTAGTGGCGGACGTTGGCCTCCGGATATTTTGCGGTCAGGCCGAATATCGCCACCACCGGCAGCTTCATTTCGTTGGCTCGTTCAATGGCGTATTCCAGCGCATGGTTGTATTCCGCGCGTTGCGACTGTTGCATCCAGTACAGGACGAATTTTCCATCGACCGGTTCTTGGCCGTTGAGTTTCCTAATCCTTCCTTCGAATATGTTTCCTTTGATCATGGCACGTTTTCCCTTATTGAAATGAAGCTTGATTCTTCGACCCGGTTGCCAGCAACGATTTTGGCCGATTTAAAGTTTTGGCGTCAAACTCCTTGACGCTGAAAGTTATTTTAAGTAAGAAATAAACTTTAATTCGTCGCGTCGATTCGCGAAAGTGTGGCATGCGATATTTTTTTCGACAATCAAAACAATTGAAACGGCCTTCATGCTATGACTAGAAAAAACGCTCTCACCATTCGGGATCTTCACAAGAATTTCGGCTCGCTCGAAGTTCTCAAAGGCATCTCGTTGACGGCGAAGGTCGGCGACGTTATTTCCCTGATCGGTTCCAGCGGGTCTGGAAAAAGCACGCTGCTTCGCTGCATCAACCTTTTGGAGATGCCCACCTCCGGCGAAATCTATATCGGCGACGAATTGATCAGGCTTAAAAAGAGCCGCCGGGGGGAAACCGTGCCGGAAAGCCAGAAGCAGGTCGATCAGATCCGGACAAGGCTCGGCATGGTTTTTCAGCATTTCAATCTTTGGTCTCACATGACTGTTTTGGAAAACATCGTGGAAGCCCCTGTCCATGTTTTGAAAAAGCCCAAGGCCGAGGCGAAGGAAAAGGCGATGGCCTACCTGGAGAAAGTGGGGATCGCGAACCGCTCCCACTATTATCCGTCGCAGTTGTCAGGGGGACAGCAGCAACGGGCGGCCATCGCGCGGGCGCTGGCTATGGAGCCGGTGGTGCTTCTTTTCGACGAACCCACGTCGGCTTTGGACCCCGAGTTGGTGGGCGAGGTGCTCAAGGTCATGGTGGACCTCGCGAAGGAGGGACGCACCATGCTGGTGGTTACTCATGAAATGGCGTTCGCTCGGGACGTGTCTTCGAGCGTCGTTTTTCTCGACAAGGGCGTCATCGAAGAGCAGGGGCCCCCGGGAAAGGTTTTCATGAACCCGGATTCGGAAAGATGCCGGCAGTTTCTCGCCGGTTTTCTTTGATTGTTGGGGGAGGCCGTCCTGACGGCCTGTACTTTGTTTTGCCAAGGCTAGTTTTTTTAACGAATTCACTCAGGAGGATCGAATGAGAAAGACAATCGCTGTTTTGTTGGTTTTGTTGATCGGATGCGCCGCAGGGTCGGCGTGGGCGGCGGATGCGAAGAAAATCCGCATAGGAACGGAGGGCGCCTACCCCCCGTTCAATTTTATCGATCCGAACGGACAGGTGCAGGGTTTCGACATTGATATCGCGAATGCTCTTTGCGAGGCGGCCGGAGCGGAATGCGTATTTGTCACCCAGGACTGGGACGGCCTCATTCCCGGGCTGCTGGCGAAAAAGTACGACGCCATCGTAGCCTCCATGAGCATAACCGACGAGCGAAAAGAAAAGGTCGATTTCACGAAGAAATATTATCAGACCCCCGCTCGTTTTGTCGCCAAGAAAGATTCTGGAATCACCATCGACAAGGAGGGGCTGAAGGGTAAGACCGTCGGCGTTCAACGGGCAACCGTGAGCGAAAATTTTATCCGGGACAAGTTCGGGGACATGTTCGCAATAAAATCCTACGCCACCCAGGACGAGGCCAACATGGACCTGACATCGGGAAGGCTCGACCTCGTGTTCGCCGATTCGGTGGTTCTTTTGGAGGGATTTTTGAACACGGATGCCGGTAAGGACTACGAGTTTATCGGTCCCAGCTACACGGACAGGAAACATTTCGGCGAGGGAATCGGTATTGCCGTCAGAAAAGGCGAGGGCGAACTGCTGAAGACGTTGAACGACGCCATCGACAAAATCCGTGCCGACGGCACCTACAAGAAGATCAACGACAAGTATTTCGATTTCGACGTCTACGGCGAGGAATGATAGACTGGGGGCAAGGGACGGAAATCGATTCGCCCCTTGCCGTTTTTCCAACGTGAATCGGAGTTCGGAGGATTTGTGCTGGATCTGCAAGGGTACGGGGGGCTTCTTTTGAAAGGGGCCAGGCTGACCATTTATGTGGGCGTCTCGGCAATGGCGATCGCCATCGTGCTGGGACTCGTCGCGGCTTTGTGCAAGCTTTCGAAATCGAGGATCGTCTACTATCTGGCGGAAACCTATACGACAATTGTAAGGGGCGTGCCGGAACTCGTCCTCGTTTTGCTGGTTTATTACGGCGCCCCTACTCTTCTGCAGGATTTGCTTGCCTTGCTGGGCAAGGACGTGTACGTTCCGGTCAATCCCTTTATAGCGGGAGTATGCACCATCGGGTTCATTTACGGCGCGTTTTCGGCCGAGGTATTCAGGGGGGCCTATCTCGCGGTTCCCAAAGGGCAGATCGAGGCGGCCATGGCTTGCGGCATGGACGCGGTCTTGACTTTTAGGCGGATCATTCTTCCGCAGATGTGGCGGTTCGCCCTTCCGGGCCTCGGCAACGTTTGGATGGTCCTTATCAAAGCTACGGCCCTTATTTCGGTCATCCAGCTTCCAGAACTGATGCGAAACGCCGATATCGCGGCGCGGGCGACCCGAAAGCCTTTCACCTGCTTTTTCGCCGCCTCCCTTGTTTATCTGGCGATCACTATAGCATCGACCGGGTTCCAGCAATGGGCCGAAGCCAGAGCGAATCGCGGGGTTCGGAGGGCTTGATGATGGATTTTGCCATTATCGCGGACAGCATCCCTCGCCTCTTGGAAGGAACTTGGATCACACTTCAAATCACCGCGTTGAGCATAGTCTTGGGGTTTTGTCTATCAATCCCGCTGGCCCTGATGAGAGTATCCAAAAACCGGTTTCTTTCGATGCCGACCTACGGGTTTGTTTTCTACTTCAGGGGAACGCCGCTATTGGTTCAAATCTTTCTGATTTATTACGGAAGCGGGCAGTTTCAGGATTTGCTCTCTGAGATGGGACTTTGGAAACTGTTCAGGGAGGCTTACTTTTGCTCGGTTCTGTCCCTGACTCTTAACACGGCCGCATATTCCGCCGAGATTTTCAGGGGCGGCATCGAGGGCGTTCCTCACGGAGAAATCGAAGCCGCAAAGGCTTGCGGAATGTCGGGCATGTTGCTTTACAGGCGGATTGTCGTGCCCAAGGCCCTGAGAATCGCTTGGCCCGCCTATACCAACGAGGTCGTCTTCCTTCTTCAGGCTTCCTCCCTTGTTTCCATTATCACTCTTATGGACATCACGGGGGTGGCGAGGGTGATCGCGGCAAGAAGCTTCGCCTTTTACGAACTTTATCTGACGGCGGCGGTGTTGTACCTGATTTTGGTCTACGGGTTGCTTTTCGTATTCAAAAGAATTGAAAGACGAATTACCGGCTATTTGACGGCAAGGGCGTGAAATCTCGCCAAGTCGAGCGTCGCCTTGGAAAGATAGTTTCAATAGAGGCGTATCGAAACGACGGCAAATCTAATTGGACGAAGATTAATTTTTATTTCGAATTTTTTATCTATGATTTTTTTATTGGTTTATGTAAAATCCCGATTGTTTAGAATCGTTATCTTGTAGGAAGCGGTTCGAATAAGGTTCGATTTGCCATGTTGTTCAAGTATCGCGGAAAACGAACATTGCGCTTTCGAAATTGCAGCTACAGCGAGGTCGCCAAGTGTACGTGAGATTTTGGGGAAGCCGAGGTTCTCTGCCATGTTCCCTTGCCGCCGATAAAGTTCGCCAGAAGTTGAAACGGGCCATCAAGTCGGCGTTGGAGCATAAACTCGAATCCGATGCGGATATCGACGCGTTCATTGACAATCGTCTTCCGTTCGCGGTCCGGGGTACGTATGGAGGCAACACGCCGTGCGTGGAAATCGGAGACGAGGAAAGCTTTGTCGTTTGCGACGCGGGAAGCGGTCTCAGGGACTTCGGCGTCGCGTTGATTCAACGCAGGGAAAAGGAACGCGCGGCAGTTCCGACGAAATTTCATTTGTTCCTGTCGCATTTTCATTGGGATCACATTCAGGGATTTCCCTTTTTCCCGCAAGCTTTCGTTCCGGGAAATTCCATCGTCGTATACGGGTTCCACGAAGATGTCAGGAGTGCTTTCGCGATCCAGCAAAACCCTTTGAACTTTCCGATATCCCTTGAAAATATGATGGCCGACATCGAGTTTAAAACGCTGGATCCGAAAAAGGCTCATAAAGTCAACGGATTCCTCGTCAAAGGGATTTCTCAGAATCATCCGGGAGGATCTTTCGGTTTCAGCTTCGAAAAAGGCGGCAAAAAGGTTGTCTATTCCACGGACTCGGAATATCGCTATGGTGCGGAGTCGGAACAGAACGACCGTTTCATTGGATTTTTCAAGAATGCGGACCTTCTTGTTTTCGACGCTCAATACCAGTTGCTGGACGCCATCGACGCGAAAAGAAACTGGGGGCATTCGAGCAATCTCTTGGGCATCGAGTTTGCGATTCGGGCCGGGGCAAAGAGGCTTTGCCTGTTTCACCATGAACATACGTCCGACGACGACGTACTGGAAAAATTTTACGACGATTCTATAAAGTACTTAAACCTGTACGACAAAAAGCATGCTTTGGAGCTTTTTTTGGCGTACGACGGCCTGCAATTGGAGATTTAGGCTATACGAAATGAACCAAAAAGCGTTTCAGGACTATTACGACGATCACGTCAGCCAATGTTACGGTTGCGGGCGTCTCAACGAACATGGTCTGCGAATCAAAAGCTATTGGGAAAATGGTCGATCGGTTTGCATTTTTCATCCGAAACCTTATCATACTGCCATACCCGGATACGTATACGGGGGTCTGATCGCCTCGTTGATCGATTGCCATTCGACCGGAACGGCGGCGGCCGCGAAATATCGGGAGGAGGGGCGCGCCATGGGTACGGAGCCGCGATTGCGTTACCTGACCGCGTCGCTCCACGTGGATTATTTGAAACCCACGCCCATTGAAGGCCCCTTGGAGCTTCGAACCTCGATAAAAGAAATCAAGGGGAAAAAGGTCGTAGTCGAAACGGAATTGACGGTAGGCGGTGTCCTTTGCGCCAAGGGAGTGGTTGTAGCTGTCCAGGCGCCGATGCACCTTTTATTTAATAAATGAAAATCATTGACAAAAAACTTTTTTTGTAATAATTTTCCAACTTCGAAGAGCGGGCATAGCTCAGTTGGTAGAGTACAAGCTTCCCAAGCTTGGTGTCGCGAGTTCGAATCTCGTTGCCCGCTCCAGCTATAACACAGCCCATTTCCGAGGGCGGTTCGAGATAGCGCTTTTGTTGAGTCAGAGAACGATTGGATTTTTTTCTGTAATGGACAAAAAAATGATTCAATAACCACAAAAAATTCGCAAAAGATCTATCTTTTTTTGAGGAAACGGGCTTTCGCCCGTTTTTTTTGTTTATATTTGAACATGGGAAAAAGACAACTGAAAAAAAAGCGGTCCGGGACAAGCGCAATGGAAAAGGTGGGCGCTAACGGGGCCGAAAACTCGGCGAATGAGGCGGCTCGAAAGAAAATGACGCCCGAACGCGAAATGGAATTTGCACAAAAAGTTCGCGAGTTGGCCGGAACTCTTTGCGACGGAGAGCAGATCGAGCTTGTCCACGTGCAGTTTCAGCGGGAACCTGGCGGAAGAATCCTTCGAGTCTACATCGACAAGCCGGGCGGCGTCGAATTGAACGATTGCGTCCGGCTCAGCCGACAGTTGAGCGATTTGTTGGATGTCTATCTGGAAACTGAATTTCAATACAATCTGGAAGTTTCGTCTCCCGGAACGGATCGTCCCTTGGGACGCCTCCAAGATTTCGAAAGATTTAAAGGCTCGGTGGCACGAATAAAATCCGCCAAGGCTATTGAAGGACAAAAAAATTTCAAAGGTGTTCTTTTGGGAGTTTTGAATGAAACAATCAAACTTCGCGCCACTGACGAAAAAGAGGTGGAAATTCCGTTCGCCGAAATCGTAAAGGCGCGATTGGTCGATTATAGCGGAGAATCCTCATGTTCGTAGGTGATATCAAACGTGTCGTGGATCAAGTGAGTCGCGACAAAGGAATCGATCGCGATATTCTTATAAAGGCTTTAGAGGAGGCCTTGCGGTCCGCCGCAAAAAAGAAGTACGGGAACAAGATCGACGTGGAGGTCCACTACAACGACGAAATTGGAGAGATCGAGGTTTTCCAGTTCAAGGAGGTTGTCGAGGAAATCACGGAACCGGACCTCCATATGACTCTCGAGGATGGCATCAAGCTTGATCCCGATTGCGAGGTCGGCGACAGTCTCGGCACGAAAATGGACACGACGGATTTCGGAAGAATCGCCGCGCAGTCGGCAAAACAGGTCATTATTCAGAAAATGAAGGATGCCGAGCGAGATGCCGTATACGCCAATTACATAGACAGAAAAGGCGAGATCGTAAACGGTATCGTTCAGCGGTTCGAGCGGGGAGACATGATTGTAAATCTCGGTAACGCCGAAGCGGTTCTTCCGGCACGCGATCAGGTGCCGAGGGAGAACTACCGTCGGGGAGACCGCATTCGCGCATTGATTTTTGAAGTGAAATACGAGGGAAGAGGTCCTCAGGTTATACTTTCCCGAACCAACAACGCGTTTTTGACAAGTCTTTTCAAAACGGAAGTGCCGGAAATCGCGGAAGGCATTGTCACAATCATGTCGGCGGCGCGGGAACCGGGAAGCCGGTCGAAGATCGCCGTGGCTTCCACCGATTCGGACATCGATCCTGTGGGCGCTTGCGTAGGGATGAAGGGATCCAGGGTTCAGAACGTCGTTCAGGAATTGAGGGGCGAAAAAATCGACATTATTTCTTGGCACGTGGATGCTGCCAAGTTCGTTTGCAATGCTCTCGCTCCCGCCGAAATCACCCGTGTGATTATAGACGAGGACAACAAGGCCATGGAGGTAATCGTTCCGGACGAATCCCTTTCGATGGCGATCGGAAAGCGGGGGCAAAACGTACGCTTGGCTTCGAAGCTTACTGGTTGGCATTTGGATGTCAAGAACGAATCCAAGTACAACGAAACCATGGAGGAAGGCGTCAAATCCTTGCTCCGAATTCCGGGCGTAAATTCCAAGACGGCCGACCTTCTGTACCAGAAGGGACTCTACTCGGCGGAGGAACTTGCCAAGGGATCGGTGGAAGAGTTGACTCAGATTACGGGAATGTCCGAAGAAGAGGTGGCAAGTCTTCTGGAGAGGGCGCAAGAGTTTGTGCGAGGCGAAATCGATGAGGGCGCCGCCGAGAAGACGACCTCCGGGGAAAAGGCTGAAACAGCCGATGAACTTGGTATCGCCGATTCCGAAGATTCCGGTGTCGATGAAGCGGAGGAAACCGAGGGCGAAACGACGGAACAGGACGCCGCGATAGTAGAAGATTCGGAAATCGACAAGGTGGCCGATGGCGACCATGGCCGGGAGGAAGACGAAGCTCCTGCCGGGGATGAAGAAGAAGGGGAGAAGGCCGATTGAAAATTCGCGGATTCGGACATGGTCTCGTCGCCGAGCGGTTGAGGCGGAATCGGCAAAAGAGGACAACGAATAAAGCTCGATTGTTCTTAAAAGACACAGTAAGGGGGGTGGATGGCAAAGATCAGAGTTTATGAGCTTGCCAGGGATCTGAATATGAAGAACAAGGAGCTCCTTGATAAACTTGAAGAAATGAATGTAACCGTTAGGAGCCATATGAGTTCTTTGGATGACGACACTGTTGCCCAAATAAAGTCGAATATGCGGGAAAAGAACAAGCCTGGCGTTGAAGTTACGAGGGTGAAGCCGACTGTTATCAGACGTCGCAAGAAAATCGCCGATGCGGGGGAGACTGTGGAGACGACTTTCGAGGCAAAGGGGGTGGAGGAAGTCGCGGATGAAGCACGTTCGGAAACAGAGGAGGTCGTCGTCGCCGAAGAATCCCGACTCGACGAGAAGCGTGAGGGAGAGGAAGCGGCTTTGTTCGATTCCGGGACGAGCCAGGAGAGAAGAGAAGACGAGGAGCTTCGCACTATAGACGTCATGGCCTCCAATTCGGAGGAGAAGGTCGGCGAGGATGCCGAAATCGTCGAAAGGTTCGAGCCAGCCCGGGAGATCGAAGCCGCCGGGGAGAGCAAACCCGAGGAAGGGGCGAAGCTCGCGAGTCATAAAAAACGCAAAAAAAAGAAAAAATTCTCGGAACTCAGCGCCAAAATAATCAGCAGGCCCGAACCGGCGAAAAAGGAACTGGAACCGCTTGAACCGGGGGCGGAGGAAGAGACAAAGCCGGAATCGATTGAACATCGATTGGATACACCTGAAGAGGAGCTGACCGAAGTCTCCTCCGAGGCATCAGTGGAGAAGCCCGTTGAGCAAGCCGAAACAGTCGAGGCTCTTGTCGAGCCGGAATCCTTGGAAATAACGAAATCCGAATCCGCCAGAGAACCCGAACCAGACGAAAAAGCCGTCGTCGAACCTGTCGAGGAAGAGCCCGCGATGCATATCCCGCACAAGGAAGAACCGAAGTCCGTCGAGTCCGAAGACAAGCCCGAGGTACCCGATATAAAGGAGCAACCGAAAGGAAAATCCAAACAGAAACCTCCGAAAAAGAAAAAGGTCAAAAAAGATACCCCGGCCAAAATAATCCAACTGCCCACTAAGCCCGTCCCCTCTTTGAAAGAGCCCGAGGAGGAAGTCGTTCAGGATAGGGTCTCCGCCAAAAGGGAAGCTCGGGACGAAATTGAATCTCGAGAGCCCGAAGTCCTCTCGGGGGCGGACAAGATGAAGGACCGCAAAAAGAAAAAGCACGGCAAGCAGCAGGAAAATGAGATTGACGAGGCCGGAAAAAAGGTTTTCAAAAAGAAGATCGCGTTCAAGCGGAAAGAGGTTGTCGAGGGCGCGACTCTTTACGCTGCCGAAAGAAAGGGCCGGAAGGGCAAGAAAGGCGGAAAGGTTAAAATCGTCAAGGGACAGAAAACCCAAATAACCACGCCCAAGGCGATCAAGCGCAGGATCAAGATCGACGATGCCATTGTGCTGGCGGATCTTGCAAAGAGAATGGGCATAAAAGCGAGCGAGATGATTGCCAAGCTTATGGGGTTCGGTGTTATGGCCACGGTGAACCAGACTATCGACTACGATACGGCCGCGCTTGTGGCGGCCGAATTCGGCTACGAGGTCGAAAGGGCCTCCTTCGAAGAGGAAGCTATCTTGAAGGTACAGCAAGACGAAATCGGAGAGATGGTATGGCGTCCTCCCGTTGTGACCATCATGGGCCATGTCGATCACGGAAAAACGTCTCTGTTGGACGTGATCCGGAAAACGCGCATTACGGAGGTGGAGGCCGGAGGCATTACCCAGCATATCGGCGCTTATCATGTTCAGACGGAAAAGGGCAATATCGTGTTCTTGGATACGCCTGGTCACGAGGCTTTCACTGCGATGCGGGCGAGAGGCGCCAAGGTGACCGACATCGTGGTTCTGGTGGTCGCCGCCGACGACGGGGTTATGCCGCAGACGATAGAGGCGATCAACCACTCGAAAGCTTCGGGGGTTCCCATTATCGTGGCGGTGAACAAGATCGACAAGAACAACGCGGAACCAGACAGGGTGAAGCGCCAGCTGGCCGAGTTGGGGTTCGCCCCCGAAGAATGGGGCGGAGATACCATCTACGTTCAGGTTTCAGCGAAACAGAACATCGGCATCGACGATCTTTTGGACATGATTCTGCTGCAAAGCGAGATTTTGGAACTCAAGGCCAATCCCGACAAGCTTGCCCTCGGCAATGTGATCGAGGCGAAGCTGGACGCGGGAAGAGGTCCTGTAGCGACCGTGCTCGTGAAGGAGGGAACTTTGAGGGCCGGGTCTCCCATCGTGTGCGGAGTTCATTATGGCAAAATCCGTGCCATGTTGAACGACCTGGGGCAGAACGTCGACTCCGCCGGACCTTCGATGCCTGTGGAGATACTCGGACTGACCGGCGTGCCGGAAGCCGGCGACGAACTGATGGCGCTTACCGACGAAAAAGACGCCAAACAGGTGAGCGAACACCGGACGCAGAAACAAAGATCCGTCGAACTGGCCAAGACAAGCCGCCTCAGTCTCGAAAAGTTGTACGAAAGAATGCAGCAGGGGGAAGTGAAGGACTTGAACCTGATTATCAAGGCGGATGTCCACGGTTCCATAGAGGCTTTGAAGGATTCCTTGACCAAGCTTTCCAACGAAGAGGTCAAGATCAATGTCGGGCACGCGGCCACGGGTACCATCACCGAATCCGACGTTTCCCTGGCGGCGGTCTCCAACGCGATCATTATCGGATTCAATGTGAGGCCTTCCCCGAAAGTCATGGAATACGCCCAGGAAGAACACGTCGAGATTAAATTCTACAACGTGATCTACAACGCGATCAAGGACATCAAGGACGCCATTGTGGGAATGATGGAGTCCACTTTCGAGGAGAGAACCTTGGGAAGAGCGGAGGTCAGGGAGACTTTCCATGTTCCCAAAGTCGGAACGATCGCGGGATGCTATGTTACCGACGGCAAGATCGAACGCAACAAGCTGGCGCGGTTGCTAAGGGACGGAGTCGTGATATTCGAGGGAAAAATCGGTTCGCTGAAACGCTACAAGGACGATCAAAAGGAGGTCGCAGCCGGATACGAATGCGGCATAGGCCTTGAAAACTACAACGACATTAAAATCGGCGATGTCCTCGAATGTTATTACATGGAGGAAATCAAGCCCGAGTTGGAATAGAATCCGAATAAAATGGTAGTAGGCTTCGGTATCGTTACTTTCAGGCTCCATGAATGTCGGAGTCTCAAAGAGAAACGAAAGGTCGTCAAGGCAATTATCGCGAAATTGCGTAACAATTTCAACGCGTCGATTTCCGAGATCGGGTCCAACGACGTTTACCAGCGGGCGGAAATCGGTTTTGCCTTTGTGGGTAACAGCGGGAAAGTGGTTAATGCGAAGATCGACAAACTGCTGGATATGGCCGAGGATTTGAGGTTGGCCGAGGTAATCGATTCGGAAATGGAGATCATGAGCATATGAGGCCGTTTTCCCGTGCCGACAGAGTCGGCGGGCTGATTCGCGATGTCATCGCGGATACGCTTCGAAAAAAGATCAAAGACCCCCGGTTGGATTCGGTGATCATTTCCGGGGTGAAACTGTCACCGGATTTGAAAAACGCACGGGTGTATTTTGTGGTGTCCGGAAAGGACGAGGAGAAAATAAAAAATGCCGAAATCGGTTTGGAAAAGGCGTCTGGGTTCCTGAAGCGGGCTTTGGGGCAAGAACTGACCTTGCGATACATGCCGCAACTGAGTTTTTTTTACGACGATTCGTTTGATTACGGTGAAAGAATCGAGGAACTTCTTAGATCGATAAAAACCGATGATGGAACAAATCATAAATCGTCTGAAGAATAGTCGATATGTTTTGCTGACAACTCACGTGAATCCCGACGGGGATGCGATCGGTTCGCTCTTGGCAATGGGGTTGGCGTTGGACGAACTGAACATAAAGACAAAATTGTACGGCGAAAGTTCCATCCCGGAGCTGTATCGGTTCTTGCCGTGGTCGCACAGGGTGTGCCGCCGACTGGACGATATCGAGGAATTCGACGCGGCAATGGTGTTGGATTGCGGCGAACCGGCACGGGTCGGAAATTTGGCCGGACGGATCATGCGGATTCCATTGGTAATAAATATGGACCACCATTGCACGAACACCCGGTTCGGCCACCTCAACCATATCGACGAAAGAGCCTGCGCAACGTCCGAGATCGTATACAAGCTCTTGCGAAAAATGGGGTCGAAGATAGACCAAGCCATCGCGCGGTGCCTTTATACGGGCATTTTGACCGACACCGGGTCTTTCAGGTTTTCCAACACGAACCGCGCGGCGTTCGAAATTTGCCAGGAACTGGTAAACGCCGGAGTCGATCCTTACGACGTGGCCAAACACGTATACGGCCAATATTCCCTTGCCAGGATCAAACTGTTGAACCGGGCTCTTGAATCTCTGGAAATTTCGAAAAACGGCAAGTTGTCGCTGATGGTTTTGACGGATCAAATGATGAAAGACACGGGAACCAGAAACGAGGATATCGACGGAATGATCAATTATGCTCGCCGGATAAAGGATGTAAAGGTGGCGGTGTTGATCCAGGAATACCGGGAAACTCGCCCGGTAACCGGGGAGAAAGGGCGGTACCATGTCAGTTTAAGAAGCGACGGTTCCATAGACGTGGCCAACATCGCTTTGTCTTTCGGAGGAGGCGGGCACGCCAGCGCCGCCGGTTTTTGCACGGAATCCCAATTGCCCAGTTTGAAATCCACCATTTTCAGATTGGCGGAAGTTCTTTGAAAATCGGATGAAACGCGAACTGAACGGCGTTTTGATTGTCGACAAAGCGCCGGGAATGTCTTCGGCAAATGTCGTCGCAAGGGCCAAGAAGATTTTGAACGCCAGGAAAGTCGGCCATGCCGGCACCCTGGACCCGTTCGCGGAGGGACTGATGATTCTGTGTTTCGGAAAAGCCACCAAACTCGCGAGTTTTTTTTTGCACGGGGAAAAAACCTACGAAGCGCGGATCAGGCTTGGAATCGAAACTGATACGCAGGACTCCACCGGACGAATCACGGCCGTCGGGGAGGTCGGAGCCATTTCTCCGATGATCGTTTCAAACGCTTTCGAAAAATTCAAAGGAACGATTCGGCAGCTTCCGCCGGTCTATTCCGCCTTGAAGCACAAGGGCGTGCCTCTCTACAAACTGGCGCGCAAAGGAAAGCCCGTTCAAAAACCCGCACGGGAAGTCCGAATCTACGATCTGGATATCCTGGACGTTCGATTGCCGCACATCGAATTTCGGGTCACCTGCTCCGGCGGCGCCTATGTCAGGACCCTTGCGGCGGATATCGGAAAGGAGTTAGGCAGCGGAGGCCATCTTGACCGGCTAAAAAGAATCTGGAGTGGTGGCTTTTCCATCGAGGAGGCGGTATCTTTCGACGAGATTGAAAAAACGCTTCAGGCCGATTGCCAAGATGAAGCGCGGCTGGCGAAAATGTTCGTTCCAATGGCTGCCGCCTTGAGGCATTTGCCCGAATACATGGCTTCGGACGGGGTCGCGAAAAGAATACTCGATGGCGTTATGCTCGAGCCCGTCGATTTTAAAGCAATGGGAGAGCCGGCGGAGCCCTTCGAAAAGAGGGACTTGGAAGAGGAATGTTTCAAGATCGTGGATGCGGAAGGCGAGCTTCTTGCCGTGGCATGCCGCGACAAGGTGGAAAACAGATACAAGTATCGTTGCGTTTTTCCGAGTTAGCGGAGATACCGGACTTGGAAGCGTTTTAAAAGTTCGACTAACAACAAAAAACAGGAGGCATGTAAAAGGTGGTTCTTTCAACTTTTGACAAAAAAGAAATTATCGACAAATTCAAGCTTCATCAATCCGACACCGGGTCGCCGGAAGTCCAGGTCGCGTTGCTCACCGAGCGCATCACCTACTTGACGGAGCATCTGAAGACGCACAAAAAAGACCATCATTCCAGAAGAGGCTTGTTGATGCTGGTCGGACGCCGCAGAAGACTTTTGAATTACGTGAAAAACAAGGATGTTCAAAGGTATCGCGGCATCATCGACACTCTGGGGTTAAGAAGGTAGTTAATAAAGGTATTTTAAAATGGAAATTACGTTAAAGGCGGAGTTCGGGGGAAAGCCCCTTACTGTCGAGACCGGCAAGTTGGCCAAGCAGGCCTCGGGCGCGGTCGTTGTTCAATACGGCGAGACCGTCGTGCTTGTTGCCGCGGTTTCCACCAAGGAAGAAAGGCCCGGGACCGACTTTCTCCCTCTTTCGGTCGAGTACCAGGAAAAGATCTATGCGGCGGGAAGAATTCCCGGCAACTACTTCAGACGCGAAATCGGACGTCCCAGCGAAAAGGAGACTCTGACCTCCAGGTTGATCGACCGGCCCATTCGTCCGCTCTTTCCCAAGGATTACCGTTGCGAAATCCAAATCATGGCCACCGTGCTGTCAATGGATCAGCAAAACGATCCCGACATATTGGCGATGATAGGCACCTCGGCCGCGCTGGAGATATCGGACATTCCGTTCGCGGGTCCGATCGCGGCCGTGCGGGTGGGGCGAATCGACGGAACGCTTGTTGTCAATCCCACCATCGAAGAGCTTGAAAAAAGCGACATGAGCGTCATTGTCGCGGGCTCTAAGACGGGAGTCGTGATGGTCGAGGGCGGAGCCGATTTCGTAAGTGAAAAAGAGATGCTGGACGCCGTTTTTCTCGCCCACGAGTCAATCCAGCCGGTTATCGAGCTTCAGGAAAAGCTGAGGGAATCCTCTGGCAAGCCGAAACGGGTGCATATATCGCGGGAGCCGGACGAGGAATTGGTTAAATTGGTCGAGGAAAAGGCTGCGGCGAGGATTCGGGAAAGAATCTTGATTGTAGAAAAGACCGCTCGCCACGAAGCCTTGAGGGAATTGAAAAACGAAATCGTCGAGGAATTCGGCGAGGAGTTCGAAGAGCGCAAGGATGAAATCGCGGCGATTTTCAAGGATCTTCACAAGCGCGTCAGCCGCGATCTTGTTTTGAATGAAGGCCTGCGGATCGACGGCAGAAAATTCGACGAAGTCCGCCCCATTTCCTGCCAGACGGGTCTTCTTCCCAGGACTCACGGTTCGGCCCTTTTCACAAGGGGAGAAACCCAGGTGCTCGGAGTCGTGACGTTGGGGTCCGGCCCCGACGAACAGAGAGTGGAAACATTGAGCGGAGAGGAATCCCGTCCGTTTATGCTCCACTACAATTTTCCGCCCTTTTCGGTGGGGGAGGTCAAGAGAATATCCGGTCCGAGCAGAAGGGATATCGGGCACGGCGGTCTTTCCACCCGCGCTCTGGAACCGGTGATGCCCTCCAAGGAAGCATTCGACTATACGGTCCGTGTCGTTTCCGAGGTGCTGGAATCCAACGGTTCGTCGTCCATGGGGACGGTTTGCGCGGGAAGTATGGCCCTGATGGACGCCGGCGTGCCTGTCGCCTCCCCGGTTTCCGGAATCGCCATGGGGCTTGTCAAGGAGGGCGACCAAGTCGTGGTGCTATCCGATATCCTAGGAGACGAAGACCACACCGGGGATATGGATTTCAAAATAACCGGAACCGCTGACGGCATTACCGCCGTGCAAATGGATATTAAAATACTGGAGCTTTCCCGAGATATACTCGAGAAGGCCTTGGAGCAGGCTCGCAAGGGACGGTTGCACATCCTGGAAAAAATGAAGGAAGCGATCGAGAAACCTAGAGAAGAAATTTCCCCGTATGCTCCGAAAGTCTCCACGATCAAGATCAATCCCGACAAAATCCGCGAAATCATCGGTCCGGGCGGCAAGGTTATCCGCTCGATCCAAGCCGATACCAACACCCAGATCGAAGTTCAGGACGATGGAAGCGTGAAGATCGCCGCCACTTCGCAAAAGGATGCCGACGCCGCCATCGGACGGATTCATGAAATCACGAGAGAACCGGAGGTCGGGGCCGTTTACGAGGGGCTTGTGGTCAAGACGACGGACTTCGGGGCGTTCGTTCAGATCCTTCCGGGGACCGACGGACTTGTCCATATTTCCCAGTTGGACACCAAACGCGTCAAACGTGTTACCGATGTGGTCAAAGAAGGCGATCCCCTGAAGGTCAAAGTGCTGGAGATCAGTCGGGACGGCAAAATCCGTTTGAGCCACAAGGCGGTTTTGGAAAGCGAGAATGAATCGAGTCGAGAAGACAATTCTTGAAAACAGCATTCGAATTGTAAGCAAGAAAATACCTTACGTCCGAAGCGTTTCCATGGGAGTCTGGGTGAACGCCGGGGCCAGGGACGAAACCCCGGCGGAAAACGGCCTTTCCCATTTCATCGAGCACATGATCTTCAAGGGGACCCGAAAGCGGTCCGCCTACATGATCGCGAAGGAGTTCGATGCCATCGGCGGCCAAAGCAACGCCTTCACTACCATGGAAAACACGTGCTACTACGCGAAGGTCATGGATACCCATTTGGATACCATGACCGACATCCTCATGGATATTTTTCTCAATTCCGTGTTCGATTCGGCCGAGGTGGAACGGGAAAGGACCGTGATTCTCCAGGAGATCGGAATGGTGGAGGACACCCCGGACGACTACGTGCATACTCTGGCCGGAAACACCTTTTGGGGGAACCATCCCTTGGGGAAGTCCGTTCTGGGTACCCGCGACAACATTCTGCGGTTCGACGCGGACGACCTGAAGAGCTTTTTCCGCCGTTTCTATCAGCCCGACCGCATAGTCGTTTCGGCGGCGGGCAATATCGAACATGAAAGGCTTGTGGAAATCCTCGGCCCCGCGTTTTTATCCATCAAGCCCAGAAACGGATTTCCCGAGAGAGAGCCCCCCGAGGGGAGGACGCTGGTGGAATCCTATTTTCGGCAATTGGAGCAGGCCCATATCTGTCTGGGAACTCCGGGACTTTCCATTACGGACCCCGGACGATTCGATTTTTCCCTCATGAACACGATCCTGGGCGGGAACATGAGTTCCCGGCTTTTCCAGGAAATCCGCGAGCGCCAAGGATTGGCGTATTCCGTCTATTCCTTTACCTCCTCCCACGTGGACAACGGCATGTTCGGCGTCTACGCGGGCGTGGACCCCAAGAGAGCCCTGGAGGCCGCGATACTGATCGTCAAGGAATTGAAAAAGTTCAAGGACGAACCGGTCGATGGAAGCGAACTGGACGACGCCAAGGAGTTTACCAAGGGCAACCTGTTTCTCGCCGCCGAGAGCGTCGACAACCAGATGGTACGTCTTGCCCAGAACGAAATTCATTTCGGCCGGTATATACCGCTCGAACAAGTCGTGGAAAATATCGAGGCCGTATCCGTCGATCGAGTCCAAGACTTGGCGAAACGCCTTTTCGATTCGGGACGACTCGCCATCACGCTTCTTGGGCCAATAACCGACAAAACTCCGTTCGAAGACCTTCTGGCCATCTAAGCATGGACGGAAACGAATCACGGAGTTCGGATGAAAACCTCGACGCCGCCGGATTCGAACTTTCCGTTTGCGTGCTTGCATCCGGAAGCAAGGGAAACTCGATTTACGTGTCTGACGGACGGACGTCCGTTCTTCTGGACGCAGGCCTTTCCGGGGTGGATATCGAAAGGAGGCTGAAGGCCGCCCACCTTTCCCCCGACAAATTGGACGCGATACTTGTTTCCCACGAACACGCGGACCATGTGAGGGGGGTTGGAATTCTATCGCGCAGGTACAAGTTGCCCGTTTATATCTCCAAAGAGACGGAAAAGGCCGCCGAGCCGATCGTCGGCAAGACGGCTAAGACCGTTTCTTTCGAGTGCGGCGACCTGTTCAAGATTAAAACCCTGGCGATCAGAGCCTTTTCCCTTTCCCACGACGCCGCAGATCCCGCCGGATTCACCTTCTCCTCGGGCGATCTGAAAATCGGCGTTGCCACCGATTTGGGAATTGCCACGTCAATGGTCAAAAAGCATTTGAAAGATTGCAAAGCTCTCGTGCTGGAGTCCAACCACGACCCGGCGATGTTGATTGAGGGGCCTTACCCGTGGCCGTTGAAGCAGCGGGTCAGGGGAAGAACCGGCCACCTGTCAAACACGGACGCTCAAGTCCTTTTGAAGGAACTCCTGCACGACAAACTCGCCCATGTAATCCTTGCCCATTTGAGCGAAACCAACAACACCCCGGAAAAAGCGTTGAGCGAAGTCGGTCTGGCTTTGGAGTACGCCAAGGCGAAACTTGTCGCGGCCCGTCAGGATCGTTGCTGTCCCGTTTTGCGTTTGAAGACCGAGTGAATTGGCTTCAGGTCGGCCGATAGCGCGAAAAATCCCGTTAACAATCTGAGTCCCCTCCAAATAAATAAATTGTCTTCAATCCCGTTGATCGAACCTTTGCCCTTGACAAATGACCGGAACTTTTATGTTATTACAACTTTACTCGCGGTTGGCGTTTTCGCCGTGTTTTGATTTCAGAGTAACTTGCGCATATTTTTTTCGATAAATGGAGGGGTTGTAAAAATGAAAGTTTTGGTCAGCGACAATTTGGGCGAGGAAGGGATTGAAATGTTCCGGGAAGCGGATGGCATCGAGGTCGATGTCAAGACCGGGCTTCCGCCGGAGGATCTGAAGGCGATTATCGGGGAGTACGACGGATTGGTGATCCGAAGCGCTACAAAGGTCACGGAGGACCTTATAGAGGCTGCGAAGAATCTCAAAGTTGTGGGACGGGCAGGAATTGGCTTGGACAACGTCAACGTTCCCGCTGCAACCAAACGCGGGGTAGTGGTTATGAACACCCCCACCGGAAACGTAATAACGACCGCCGAACACGCGATCGGCATGATGGTTTCCTTGAGCCGGAACATTCCTCAAGGAACCGCGTCGCTGAAAGCGGGACGTTGGGACAAGAAGAAGCTCCAGGGAAAAGAGCTGTTCAACAAAGTGGTCGGCGTGATCGGGTTTGGCAAGATCGGATCCATAGTCGCGGACCGCGCCAGGGGATTGCGGATGCAGGTCATCGTACACGATCCAATGGTCAATCCTCAGCAGATCGAAAAGGTGGGTTTCGAAAGCGTTTCTCTCGACGAGCTTTACAGCCGCGCGGACTATATAACCGTCCATGTTCCCAAGCTCAAGGAAACAACGGGGTTGATCGACAAGAACGCCTTCGCGAAAATGAAGGACGGCGTTATGATCGTCAACTGCGCCAGAGGCGGAATCGTGAACGAGGCGGATCTTTGCGACGCCTTGAAATCCGGCAAAGTCGCTGGCGCGGCCTTGGACGTTTTCGAGACGGAACCTCCGGGAGAAAACCCGCTTTTCCAGTTCGACCACGTTATCTGCACTCCCCATTTGGGCGCATCCACGAAGGAAGCCCAGACCAACGTGGCGGTGCAGGTGGCCGAGCAGATTATCGACTTTTTGAAGAACGGCACCATAAGAAACGCGGTCAATGTTCCTTCGGTAACGGGCGAACTGCTGAAAAAACTGGGGCCCTATCTGTTCCTCGGCGACCGAATGGGGGCTCTCCAGGCCCAGCTCGTCTGCGGACCTTTGCAGGAAATCTCGATCGAGTATGCGGGCGATTTCCAAGGCCTGGACTTGGCCCCCGTGACTACGGCCGCGATCAAAGGCATTCTTGCCCCGATCGTCAAGGACGACGTCAACTACGTGAATGCCCCCGTCCTTGCCAAGGAGAGGGGAATCAAGGTTACGGAGACCACGAAGGCCGAGCCCGAGGATTACCTCAATCTGATCACGTTGAAGGCCGTGACCACCGAAATGACCGGTACGGTTTCGGGAACGATTTTCGGGAGACAGGATGCCCGCGTTGTCAAGATCAACGATTTCAGACTGGAAATGAATCCGGTCGGCCACAGCGCGATCATTCAGAACCTGGATCAGCCCGGGGCCATCGGAAGCATTGGAACCACCTTGGGCAAACACAGTATCAATATTGCCAGGATGACGGTGGGGCAGGAAGAGGAAGGCAACAACAACATCATCTTTTTGCGAACGGACACGCCGATTACGCCTGAAGCCAAAAAGGAACTAGAGTCCTTGCCCTTGGTAAATTGGGTGCTTCCGCTCGAATTGTAGGATGTAACAAACATTGTTCGTTTTTTGCGTCGTTCGGGGAGGCCGGTGCTTGGCTCCCCGAACGACGCTCTTTTAAAGTTCTGGAATCTGTTTCATTCCGCGTACCCTTCGAACATCGAACGGAAAATCGCATTTTCTTTTGCGCGGCTGTTTTCCTTTCGACGAAAACGATTTAGATTGTTTCGCCAAGCGAAATTAGTCGTCAGGATGGATTTTCGAATCTCGGAAAAGATTTCGAGTATTGAAAAAGACAGGAGCAAAAGAAGGAGATATAAAATGAATAAGGAAGAGGAAAAATCGTTTAAAGTAACCGACCGCCGGAGGTTCGCCTCCGAGGCTTCAGAAACCGCCGGTGACGCAAACGAAAAGGATAGCGAGACAACACTGGCCCCCGAAACAAAGGCCGCCGATGCGGAAACTGCGGAAAAGAAATCGACGGAGCAGAAGAAGCCCGAAAACAAAGATACTTCGGCCGAGGCTCGGCTTCCTCAAATCAATTTTTCGACTTTCATCCTGTCCTTGAATTCGTCCGCTCTCGTTCAGCTAGGCCTTATCGAAGATCCGGTCACCGGGGAGACGGACAAGAATCTGCCCCTTGCCAAGCAGACGATCGACATACTCGGGATGTTGGACGAGAAAACGAAGGGCAATCTTACGGTGGATGAAAGCATGATGCTCAAAAACATGCTTTACGATTTGAGGATGCTGTACGTTAGGGAAAAAAGCTGATTTTTTCCCATCGACCCGGAACCGACAGAGGCCGGAGCGAATAAGCGGGCGACGGAGAAATCGCCCTTGCCCGGCATAATTGAAGCTTTCGAATATGATTCTGGCCTCGCCCGCCAAAATAAACCTTTTTTTGCAGGTCACGGGGAAACGCCCGGATGGATACCATGAGATTTTTTCTCTGATGTGCCCCATCGGACTTTACGATTCTATTGAGTTGACGTTCGAGGGCGAGGCGATGGCGGTGGAGTGCAACCGCCCCGATGTTCCAGAGGACGAAACGAACCTCGTATGTCGCGCGGCGAAAATGTTTTTCGACGGCTTAGGAGTAAGGTCTCCGGGAATGCGCTTTCGAATCGAGAAGAAAATACCTGTTGGGGCAGGGCTGGGGGGCGGCTCCAGCAATGCGGCATCTGTGCTGAAGGGTTTGAATTCGCTTTCGGGAAAGCCGTTTTCGCTTGAAAAATTGCAGGAACTCGGGCTTGGGGTAGGGGCGGATGTTCCCTTTTTTATTCTGTGCAAGCCTGCGGTCGCGACCGGAATCGGAGAAAAATTGCGTCTGTATCCGGGATTGCCCGAGTACAAGGTCGTGCTGGTCTACCCGAATATAAAGGTGTCTACGGCCCATGTTTATAAAAATCTTAAATTAGGATTGACAAATTGCGAAAAAAAACTTAAGAATGCAATTTTTAAAAACCAGGGTTTCGACATAAGGAACCATTTATGCAACGATTTGGAAACGGTTGCGGAACAATGGCATCCGGAAATATCGCAAATTAAAAGGACCCTGCGTGAAAATGGAGCGAACGGCGTTCTCATGTCCGGAAGCGGCTCGACGGTGTTCGGGCTCTTCGAAAGAGAGGACGAAGCGAAATTGGCTGCCGGAAGGCTGGCCGAGCACAAGTCTTGGGATGTATACGCGGCGGACATGTTGTTGTAGGATTGGCGAGTTGGGATTCCGTCGTTTGACCGATGATTGAAAACAATTGTAGCGCCGTTCCGTTTAACAATTAACGCGAAACTGTTTCGGTATGTTGGGGCGTCGTCAAGCGGTAAGACACAGGATTTTGGTTCCTGCATTCGGAGGTTCGAATCCTCCCGCCCCAGCCATGAAAAGTGCGAATAGATGGGTGCAATTTGAGCGCCGGTGTATAGATGAGTGAACTGATTATTTTTTCCGGAAATTCGAATCCTGAGTTCGCGAAGACGGTTTGCGACTATCTCGGAATGCCTCTTGGCAACTCCATGGTGAAAAAGTTCAGTGACGGCGAGGTTCGAATAGAGATAAACGACAATGTGAGGTTGAGGGATGTTTTTGTAATCCAATCCACTTGCCATCCTGTGAACGACAATCTGGTGGAGCTTCTTCTGATGATAGACGCGCTTAAGCGGGCGTCGGCCACGAGAATCACGGCGGTCATGCCCTATTATGGATACGCGAGACAGGACAAGAAGGTAGCTCCCAGGGTTCCGATTAGCGCCAAGCTCGTGGCCGATTTGCTGCAGACTTCGGGCGCGAAAAGAATTATCACCATGGACCTTCACGCGGGCCAGATTCAGGGTTATTTCGATATTCCGGTTGACAACCTTTTTGCCGCGCCCAAAATCATCGAGTACATCCGGGAAAACTTCAAAAGCAGCAACCTTGTCATCGTATCACCGGACGCGGGCGGGGCGGAGCGCGCGCGTGCCTTCGCCAAACGCCTGGACGCCAACTTGGCCGTGGTAGACAAGCGCCGAGACGCTCCGAACGTGGCCAAGGCCATGGCGGTAATCGGGGATGTGAAAGACAAGGTGGCAATCCTTTTGGACGATATGGTGGATACGGCCGGAACGTTGACCGAGGCTGCGGCCGCCATTCTCGAGCATGGCGCCAAGGAAGTTTACGCGTGTTGCGTTCATCCCGTGCTTTCCGGACCCGCCGTTGATCGGATATGCGATTCGAAACTGCGAAGCGTGCTTGTTTGCGACACCATTCCCCTTAAACCGAATGCCTTCGACTGCGGCAAGATCGAGGTCATATCGGTGGCCGAACTGTTCGGGGAGGCGATAATTCGGAGCCATACGGGCGACTCGGTCACATCTCTGTTCGTATAATTTTTTTTGTTTCTGAAGGAGGACTTTTTTGGAACTGTTAGAACTAACCGCAAATGTACGGAAATCAACGGGAAAGGGGACATCGAGGGCTCTGAGAAGAGAAGGACTCGTGCCCGCCGTCCTTTACGGACCCAACACCGACCCCCTCATCCTCTCTGTGAACGCAAGGGAGATGGAAAAGCTGTTGAAGGATAGCGGAACTGCCAAGGCTCCCATGAATCTCACCATAAAAAACGGCGAAACGGCCCAAAAAACCGCGATGATCAAGGAAATCCAGATGCATCCGGTTTCCAGAAGCTTTATACATGTCGATTTTTACGAAATATCCATGGACCGGAAGATCCAAGTGCAGGTACCGGTCGAAATCAGGGGCCAGGCGCCTGGGGTCGAGGATGGAGGAGCCCTGCAGATCGTCAGAAGAGAAATCGACGTGCTCTGTCTTCCCCTTGACATTCCCGAATCGATCCTAATCGACGTCTCCTCTTTGAAAATCGGCGATTCGGTACATGTCGAGGATATTTCGATCCCGGAAGGGGTCGAGATTCAAGCCGACACCAATTACACCGTGGTTACCGTATCCAGCCCGATGGCGGAGTCTGCGCCGACCGAAGGCGGAGATGGAGAAGAGGGCGCCGGAGCGGAAAAGGGCGAGGAATAGTTTAGAACTGCGGACGCCCCGCGCCGGAAAGATGACGGACAATATCTTAAAACTGATCGTCGGATTGGGGAATCCGGGACCTGAATACGCAATGACCCGCCATAACGTCGGATTCATGGTGGTTGACGAATTGGCGGATTCCCATTCCGTTTCCCTGGATAAAAACAAGTTCGACGCCGTTTTCGGGAAAGGAAAAATCGAGGGACGGGACGTCGTCCTTGCAAAACCCCAGGCATACATGAACCGAAGCGGCCCGCCGGTTCAGAAGTTGTCGAACTTTTTCAGAATATCATGTGAGGACATGTTGGTCGTTCACGACGACATCGACCTCGCATTCGGAAGAATAAAAATCGCAGAGAAAGGAGGGGATGGGGGACACAAGGGAGTTCGATCGTTAATAGATGCCTTGGGCGGAGGTAATTTTGCAAGACTTCGCATAGGAGTCGGACGTTCCGAGGCCGGTTCCGATGTTGTCGGTCACGTGCTAGGCCGTTTCGATCCGGATGAAAAAGAGAGGATGAACAAAATTATCGCCGTCGCGAAAGAAGCTGTGGTAACAATCCTTTGTAAGGGTACAAAGGAAGGGATGAATCGTTTTAACCGATTTAAAACTGTTTCTTAAATTACTTTTAGATGGAGGGAAAAGAATGGAATTCGTAATGAGCAACATACCTCTGGTATGCGCCCTGGTCGGTCTGGTGGGCGTTATTTATGCGATCCTCGTCGCGGGCATGATCAAAGGAGCCCCAGCTGGAAACGAGAGAATGCAGGAGATTGCAGGAGCGATCGCGGAAGGCGCTATCGCATACTTGAACCGCCAGCTCAAAAGCATGGCCATCGCGGGTGGAATCATTTTTATCATCATTTTCTCCTTTATGGGCATGAAAACCGCGATCGGCTTTCTGCTTGGCGCGGCGGCTTCCTACGCGGCCGGCTACATCGGAATGAGAGTCTCAGTTATAGCCAACGTTAGAACCGCCGAAGCCGCCAAAAAAGGATTGTCCGCCGGTTTGTCCATGGCTTTCAAGGGCGGTTCCGTAACTGGTATGATGGTTGCCGGTCTGGCCCTTACCTCGGTCGCCGGTTTCTACACCTTCACCCATGACGTTGTCGCATTGGTCGCTCTTGGCTTCGGCGGCAGCTTGATTTCCATCTTCGCCCGTCTCGGCGGTGGCATCTTCACCAAAGGCGCGGATGTCGGCGCCGACTTGGTGGGTAAAGTCGAAGCAGGCATTCCCGAAGACGATCCCAGAAACCCCGCCGTTATCGCCGATAACGTGGGCGACAACGTAGGCGACTGCGCCGGCATGGCCGCAGATCTTTTCGAGACCTATGCGGTTACCGCCGTTGCCGGTATGCTTCTTGGGCACCTGTTGTTTCCCGAGCAAGCCATCGCAACCCAGTTCCCGCTTGTTCTCGGCGCCATCTCCATTCTTGCTTCTATTATCGCCGTATTCTTCGTCAGACTCGGAAGCGGCGGATACATTATGGGCGCACTGTACAAAGGAATGTTCGGTTCCGCGATTATCGCAGCCATCGCTTTCTACTATGCAACCATGAAACTGATGGTCGGGATTCCCGACATTACGCCGATGGCGATTTATTACTCCGCGCTTGTCGGCTTGGTCCTCACTGTTTTGATCGTCATCATCACCGAGTTCTACACTGGAAAATACGCTCCTGTTAAAAGCGTCGCCGAGGCTTCCGTCACCGGCCATGCCACCAATATCATCGCCGGATTGGCGGTCAGCATGCAAGCCACTGCGGCGCCGGTTATCGCAATCTGCGCCGGTATTCTGGTGTCCTATCATTTCGCCGGACTCTACGGAATCGCCATGGCCGCCATGTCCATGCTTTCCATGACCGGTATGGTCATCGCCATTGACGCTTACGGCCCCATCACCGACAACGCCGGTGGAATCGCCGAAATGGCCGAGATGGACGAGAGCGTCCGCGCAGTAACCGATCCTCTGGATGCGGTCGGAAACACCACCAAGGCCGTTACCAAGGGTTACGCCATCGGCTCCGCCGGTTTGGCAGCTCTGGTTCTGTTCGCCTGCTACGTGTTCGAGTTCGAGATTCAGGGTGGAGAAGGTGCCGCTATCGAGTTCAAACTGAGCGACGTTAACGTCATCGTCGGTCTGTTCCTCGGCGGTCTTTTGCCCTATCTGTTCGCCTCCACCGCCATGAAGGCCGTTGGCAACGCCGGTGGCGCGGTTGTCGAGGAAGTTCGTCGTCAATTCCGCGAGATTCCCGGAATTATGGAAGGAACCGCGAAACCCGACTACGGAACATGCGTTGACATCGTCACCAAGTTCGCATTGAAGGAAATGATGGTTCCGGCCATGCTTCCCGTTCTGGCTCCGATCATCGTCGGTATGCTGCTTGGGAAAGTCGCACTCGGCGGTCTTTTGATTGGTTCCATCGTCACCGGTTTGTTCGTCGCCATCTCCATGACTACCGGCGGCGCGGCTTGGGACAACGCGAAGAAATACATCGAGGACGGAAACCTGGGCGGAAAGGGTAGCGATGCCCACAAAGCGGCCGTTACCGGCGATACAGTAGGCGACCCCTACAAAGATACCGCTGGCCCCGCTGTCAACCCCATGATCAAAATCCTCAACGTCGTCGCTCTGCTTATGGTGCCTTTCCTGATGTAAGCTTGACTTGCACAAGAAAGGAAATCATCTCATAACAAGCTGGAATTTAAAAGGATTGGCACGCTCAAAGCGCGCCAATCCTTTTTTTATTGATTGTTCAGAGCAAAATTGGTATAAATGCACAATGAGCGAAACCAAACTCTGTAACGATACTTGTGGTGAGGATATGACAGAAAAAGAGGCCGCGAAAAAATCCGAAATTTCCGAAAAGAAAACAAGGGAATTTCAGGTGGGTGATCTCGCAGTTTACCCCGCCCACGGAGTCGGGAGGATCGAAGCTATTGAAAGCAAAGTGATCAGTGGCGAAAAACACGATTTCTACATCATGAAAGTTCTCGAAAACAACATGGTCATCATGATTCCCACAAGAAACGTGGATTCGGTGGGCCTTCGGGACGTCATCAGCGAGAGCGACATCCCTAAAATCTATGAAATCATGAAAAACGACCGCGACTCCCCGCTAGACAGCCAGACTTGGAACCGTCGATACAGGGATTACATGGAAAAGATCAAGACCGGATCGCTTTTCGAAGTCGCAGAGGTATTCAGAGATCTTTACCTGCTTAAATTGAACAAAGACTTGTCTTTTGGAGAAAGAAAACTTTACGACACGGCGCAGTTCCTTTTGGTCAAGGAGCTGTCGATGGCCATGAAATCCGACGAAGACGCCATCTTAAACGAAATCGAATCCCTTTTTCCCTCCCAGGAACAGTAGCAAAACAACCAATGGTAAAAGAAGGTCCTTTTACCATTCATATTGAGGAGAACTACGCGGATGAACGCCTTGATGTCGTAGTTGCCGCCTATCTCGAGGATTGTTCGCGTTCCTATGCGTCCACTTTGATAAAAAAAGGCGTCGTTAAAGTACGGGACTCTCTCAAAAAGCCGAGTTACAGGTTGAGACGGGGAGAAATCGTGACGGGGCTTGTTCCGCCGCCCGAACCCGCCGATATAACGCCTGAACGCACGAACTTCGGTGTCTTGTACGAGGACGACCATTTGATGGTCATTGACAAGCCGCCGGGTCTTGTCGTCCATCCGGCCCCGGGTCACGCCCGATCGACCCTGGTGCATGGATTGTTGTTTCATTGCCCCGATATGAAAGGAGTCGGAGGCAAGCTGCGGCCCGGAATCGTCCATCGTCTCGATAAAGACACTTCCGGCATATTGCTGATCGCAAAAAGCTCTTCGGCCCACGCAAAACTGTCGGCCCAATTCAAGACAAGAAAAATCAAAAAGGAGTACCTTGCCCTTGTATGGGGACGAATGCCGGCTGCAGAAGGAAAAATCGACCTCCCCATCGGCAGGCACCCGAAAGACAGAAAGAAAATGTCCGTCCATAGTTATGCGGGAAGAAACGCCGAAACCTTGTGGAAGGTCGAAGAAGAATACAAAGACGCATCGCTTGTCAGACTGGACCTGAAAACCGGTCGCACCCATCAAATAAGGGTACATTGCGCGGCTATTCATCATCCGGTTCTTGGGGACCAAACATACGGGAAAGGCAAGAGACTCGTGGTCGAAACAAAAGACGAACGGAAAATGCCGATTCCAAGACAAATGCTTCACGCATGGAAAATTGGTTTCGAACATCCCGAGGAGAGAAAAAGCATGTCCTTCCAGGCCGATATTCCAGAGGACATGAAGGAGATCCTGGCATTATTGCGGTTGTTGCATCGTGTATAGAAATCCAAAATATTCGGGTATCGGGACAAGGCTGCTGGAACTGGTAATGGAGACCGGAGTCGGTTTGATGGAGGCCGACGCAGGATCGCTCCTTTTGCTCGATTCCGAATCCGAAAGGCTTTATTTTATTGCTGCGACCGGATGTAAAAAGGAGGAGTTGGAGAAACATTCCTTAAAGCCGGGACAGGGAATCGCGGGGCACGTGGTTATGGAAGGCAAGTCCCTTGTGGTCAACGATACCGCCGGAGACGGACGATGGTACCGTCGAATCAGCGAATCCATGGGGGTGCGGACTCAATCCATCGCATGCGCCCCTTTGAAGTCCAATGGCCTAACGATCGGAGTCGTCGAATTTATACACAACGGTCCCGGAAAGATGTTTCGCAGCGAGGACCTCGCTGTTCTCGCATATATTTCCGAACTGGCCGCCATTGCCGTCGATAAAGCGTTCGTAAAAGACTCCCGTCCCCAAGTCGGGGCGTATAAACTGGACGCGTTTCCTAAAGACAAGCTTATTATCGGGAAAAACCCGGCCCTCTTGGATGCGATTGCCATAGCGGAAAAAGCGGCTCCCACGGATGCAAGCGTGCTCATTACGGGCGAGAGCGGCGTGGGCAAGGAACTTATGGCGTGCCTTGTCCACAAGCGAAGCAAAAGATTCGAGCGGCCATTTGTCTCGATGAACTGCGCCGCAATTCCCGATACTCTCATGGAATCGGAGCTTTTCGGCCACGAAAAAGGCTCGTTTACCGGCGCTTCCTATCGCGGTATCGGCAAATTCGAACTGGCCGACGGGGGAACTTTGTTTCTCGACGAAATAGGGGAGATGCCCCCCAACATGCAAAAAAAGATGCTGCGGGTACTGCAGGAGGGTAAATTTTACCGAATCGGAGGAAAAAGCGAGCGGTCGGTGGATGTCCGGGTTGTATCGGCGACCAACAAAGATGTCGTCGAAGACGTCGAAAATGGAGTTTTTAGAAAAGACTTGTATTACCGTCTGAACATCGTGCCAATTCATGTTCCGCCTTTGAGGGAAAGACCGGAAGACATTCCTGAAATCGCCGGGTACTTTTTAAAAAAGCTTTGCGCGCGCATGGAAAGATCGGAACCTTCGATCACGGAAAGGGCCATGAATTTGTTCATGAGGCATAAATGGCCCGGAAACGTAAGGGAACTCCGCAATATGATAGAACGCTCCCTTATTTTGGACACGGATGGAGTCCTAGACGCCGACGATTTTCAAATTTCTCCAAGAGAGCCTCGTATCTTCAGTTTCCCGTCTATCAGCCTCGCCTATAAGGATGCAATGGATTCTTTCAGAAAGCAACTCGTTTCCGATGCGCTTCGAGCGGCCAATGGAAGCCGGATAGAGGCGGCGCGGCGGCTGAAGCTCCAAAGGACATATCTCTCCCGGTTGCTGAAAAAATACGATCTGTCCTAAACCGTGCTTTCTTCGAAACGATTTGCCGCGCGGTTTTTTTTCGTGGTTCTCGGATCGAAAATCTTTCCGTTCATAACGATATGAACGCCTTCCGGCAAGGTTTGCACCGCAATGACGGCGCATCCGATATTGAATACCGCATCCGTGAAACGGAACTTGGCGGGTTGCATCGCCCCTGTGAGAACGATGGTTTTTCCCTTTATTCCGCAAAGGACCCGAGCGGTTTCGATCATGGTATCCGTGCCGTGGGTCACCACTATGCGAAGTTCCGGACAGGAGAGAACGTGGTCGCGTATTGATCGGCGGTCTTCGTCCGTCATGTCGAGACTGTCTTTGCGCAGAACGCTTGCCACCTCGAAATCGAAAGTGGCATTGGCCTCTTTGAGAACTTCGCAGACCGCTGGTTCTCCAATCTGATATTCGCTTTCCCTGTCGAAATAAATTTTGTCGATTGTTCCGCCAGCGGCGAGGAATTTTATTTTCATGTCGGCATTCGAAAGGCTTTTTTTCCGTGTTTGTTTTTCCCGTCGGTTACTTGGGAATGCTCTTGTATCAACACAGTCTTGAAGCGTCTTTTCTTTTTTGCGGCGTCCGTGTTTTTATGGAAGCCTGTTGCGACTGGGTCGGCAAGGGAGCGAATTTCGCGCCCTTGCCGTATTTGTTGTGAAATTTGGTCGGATTTCAATTGGCGTGGATCGTTCGAACTTTAATAACGGCGTCCGCCTCCGCTCGAACCGCGTCCGGTTCCGCCGCCACCGCTGCGGGGACCGCGTCCTCCCCCGCCTCCGCCAGGACCGCGTCCTCCTCTGGGGCCGCCTTTAGGACGGAAACCGGCATCTCCTCTTCCGCCCCCTCCCCCACCTTCTCGCGGACGGGCCTCGTTGACTTTCATCGCCCTGGCTTTGAACTCCTTGCCGTTAAGGTCGTCGATAGCGGCTTGGGCCTCGCCGCTGGAGGGCATTTCGACAAACCCGAACCCCTTGGATTGCCCTGTGGATTTATCTTTGATGATCGCGACCGAATCCACCTGGCCGAATTTTTCGAAAGCTTCGCGCAAATCGCTTTCGGTTACCTGGTACGCCAGGTTGCCCACGTAAAGTTTCATTCCCGTCTCCTTGATTTTTAAGTTTAATCAATGCTTTTCACAGGTTACGCATTACACGATGAAAGCCGCCTGTACCAATGACGTCCGGCCCATTCTCCGTAATAAATCATGCGAGCCCACAATATTCTTGACCATATGCATTTTTATCAATAGGGTTGTCAACGATTTGTTTTTAATTTTAAGTTCTCGTTCCTGAAACATCAATATTTTTTTATTCGCTTGGTCAAGGAGGTTGCGCGGAAATGAGCAACGAAAACGAAAAAATCATATATTCCATGATAAAGGTCGGCAAGTTCTACGATAAAAAGCCGGTTTTGAACGACATATCCCTCTCGTATTTTTACGGGGCGAAAATCGGGGTGTTGGGTTTGAATGGCGCGGGAAAAAGTTCCCTCTTGAAAATCCTCGCCGGTGTCGACAAGAATTTCGTCGGCGAAACGATTCTTTCCCCCGGACATACGGTGGGATTCTTGGAGCAGGAACCGCTTGTCGATGTCGATAAGACGGTTCGGGAAGTCGTGGAGGAAGGGGTTCGGGAAACGGTCGAGCTGTTGAGGGAGTTCGAGGAAATCAACATGAAGTTCGCCGAACCGCTGGACGACGACGAGATGAACAAGTTGATCGAAAGACAGGGGGAGGTTCAGGACAAACTTGACGCGTCCGACGCATGGGATCTGGAATCCAGGCTCGACATGGCCATGGACGCGTTGCGCTGTCCGCCTGGAGACACGCCGGTCAACGTTCTTTCGGGCGGAGAAAAGCGTCGCACGGCCTTGTGTCGCCTGTTGTTGCAGAAACCGGACATTCTTCTGTTGGACGAGCCCACCAACCACTTGGACGCCGAGAGTGTCGCGTGGCTGGAGCATCATCTTCAGCAATATCCGGGGACCGTGATAGCGGTAACCCATGACAGATATTTCCTCGACAACGTGGCCGGTTGGGTACTGGAACTGGACCGGGGCCGCGGCATTCCTTGGAAAGGCAACTATTCGAGCTGGCTCGAACAGAAAAAGGAGCGGCTGCGCCGGGAGGAAAAATCGGAGAGCGCGCGTCAGAAAACCCTCGAGAGAGAGCTGGAGTGGATCAGAATGTCGCCCAAGGGAAGACACGCCAAAAGCCAGGCCAGAATCAATTCGTACGAGGCGTTATTGTCCAAGGAAACGGAAAGACGGGAAAGGGAGCTGGAGATCTATATTCCGCCGGGACCCCGCCTGGGAGACGTGGTTATCGAGGCCAAGGACGTTTCCAAGGCGTACGGGGACCGTTTGCTGATGGAGAACCTGAATTTCAGCATGCCTCCGGGAGGAATAGTGGGAGTGATCGGTCCCAACGGCGCGGGAAAAACGACGTTGTTCAAGATGATTTGCGGGCTGGAAAAACCCGACGGTGGAGTCTTGCGCCTCGGAGAAACGGTCAAGATTGCTTACGTGGAGCAGGAGCGCGGCCTTGACCCGAACAAAACCGTATGGGAGGAAATTTCGGGGGGAGACGAACAAATCCGTCTGGGCGATCGTCTGGTGAATTCCCGCGCTTACGCGGCCCGGTTCAATTTCTCGGGAGCCGACCAGCAAAAGCCCGTCGGCACGCTTTCCGGCGGACAAAGAAACCGGGTGCATCTATCGAAAATGCTTCGCAGGGAGGCCAACGTCATTCTTTTGGACGAACCCACAAACGACTTGGATGTCAACACGTTGAGGGCATTGGAGGAGGCGTTGGAAAATTTCGCCGGATGCGCTGTCGTTATCAGCCACGACCGATGGTTTTTGGACCGCATCGCCACCCATATACTCGCGTTCGAAGGGGACAGTCGGGCCGTGTTTTTCAATGGAAACTGGTCGGAGTACGAAGCTGATCGCAAAAAGCGACTGGGAGCCGACGCCTCCGTTCCCCGAAGAATTAAGTACCGGCGTCTGACGCGCTGAAGAAATATTGTCGGAGCCGAAAAACGGACACGAAGTCGCTCGGTTTTCGAAAATTGGATAAGCTTCGGATAATACACCGAATATGCTTGTTTTTTTTATATATTGACATATCCGTGCTCAATTGGTAGGAGTACCAAACTATTTTTATTAACTTGAAAGGAGGTTCAATAGGTTTATGAGGAAAATGTCTTTATCTTCGACCTGTGCCACGGCGGTTTTTGCGATTCTTTTTGTCGCTGTGGGGGTTTTTGCGGGAGCATTGGGCCCCGAAGTGGTAAGGATGGAATCGGATGCTTACAAGACCCACGAAAGGGGAATTGTCGAATTCAGCCACAACAAGCACGTTGCGGAATACAAATTGAGCTGCGGCGCCTGCCACCACAATGAAGACGGCGAGCCTTTGGCTTCTTTTAAAATGGGCGAAAAAGCGCCGACCTGCATAAATTGCCACGACTTGGAGGAGACCCACAACAGCCACAGCGAGCAGAGTTGTGGCGAATGCCACATGGACGAGCAGGGCAATCCTATGGAAGTCATGGCAATCCAGAAATGCATCGAGTGTCACGACAACCCCGGTCTTGCGTCTAGAGGCATGACTGCTCCCAAATTGGGCAAGGACGAGCTTCTTAAGTACCATGGCGAAGCAGTGCATATGACCTGTCGCGGATGCCACCGAAAATACAATCAGGAAAACAACACCAAGGCTGCGCCTGTAGCCTGTAACGGTTGCCATCCGAAAACCGGCGGCGAACACGGCGACGAGGCCGCAGTCGAGGAGACGGAAGAAGCCGCTTCGGAGGAAGCTGGCGAAGCCGAGGAGGCGAACGAGACCGAAAAGGCCGAAGAGGCCAATCATTCCAAGCACAAATAGGCGTTCTTGAGCATTCGGTCGCATAGGCGAGCCGAATTGAACAGGTCGGTAAATTCGCCGGCGAATCCAAAACAAACGCTTCGGTAAAAGTCCGCGAGGATGAAAAACCGAAGCGTTTTTTTTACGCGACGTTTACGGAACAAAACCAATCTTTAAAATTGTCGTTGACAAAGCGGAGCGTTCCGTAATATTAATTTCCGTTTTTTATCCTTGCTCCGGCCGTGAGACCGGGGCTTTATATCCATAAGGAGGTTGCATGAGAAGATACGAAACTGTTGCCATTGTCGATCCGGACGTTCCGTCGGAGGCAAGGGCTAATTTCTTGGAGCGATGCGGCGAGATAATCGAACAACACAAGGGAATGACCGTGCTTGTCGATGAATGGGGAACAAGAAAACTCGCCTATGAAATCAAGAAAAAGGTTCGCGGGTACTATGTCCTTTTCGATTATTGCGGAGAGGGAGACTTGGTTCAGGAACTTGAACGCTTTTTCCGAATCGACGATCGGGTTATGAAGTATATGACAGTCGTGCTCGACAAGGATGTCGATCCGGATCAAGTGAAAAAGGAAATGGAAGAGGCGGAGCCCAAAAGAGCAACTTCGGCGCAGGAGACGGCAGAGTCTTCGGTTCGAACCGAAGAGGCTTCCGAGGACAATTACGAAAACGCCGAAACAGAAGACGAGATCGAGGAGGAGGAATAAATCATGCCCGCACCCAAGAAAAGCTTTGGCCCCAGAAGAAAAAGACGAGTCTTTCATCGCCGCAAGGTCTGTCGTTTTTGCGCGGACAGCAAGCTCGAAATAACCTACAAAGACCCGGCGGCTTTGAAATATTTCACTACCGAGCGCGGAAAAATCATACCCAGACGTATATCCGGGGCATGCGCCAAGCATCAGAGAGAGTTGAATCTGGCCATAAAAAGAGCACGTTCCATTGCTCTTCTTCCGTTCGTGGGCACGTTCGAGGTTGGCTGAATAACATCGGAATAAATCGGAAGACCGGGGCGACTGAAGAGAGCCCGAGAGGATAGGAGACAAGGGTGCATCAGACGCAGGCGAAAGATGCACATAGCGGAATTGCCAAGGGCGTGGTGCTGACGAGCCTGATTTTCGTCGTTTGCGCATATCTTCCGGTTGTTGGAATCCTTTTCAGCGTATTCGTACCGCTTCCGATTTTGTTCTATCGCGTAAAACTGGGACGAAAACCGGCGGGGTTGGTGATCGCCGGAGCCACCCTGTTCATTTTCGTTCTTAGCGGCAAAGCGTCTTTCGACGTATATTATTTCGCCCAGCTTATGCTGTTGGGGTTCGCGTTGGGCGAAACGTTCCGGAGAGGGCTTTCCATCGAGAAGACCGTGCTGTATGCGTGTTGCGTCTTTTGGGCCGTCGCCGGCCTTCTGTATTTAAGCGCGTCTTCGGAATCGGGCGTTATTTCGACGGCCGAGGTTTTCATCGAGAAGAACCTCGAGCTTTCCATCGCCTACTACGAAGAGATGGGAGCACCACAGGACCAAATCCAGGCGATTCGGAACTCCTTGGACCAAATCCGGTATTTCATGTTTGGCATAATACCGGGCGCTGTCGTGGCGGCAACTCTATTCGCCGCCTGGTGCAATTTGATGCTCGCACGAATCGTTTTCGCGACCGCCGGTATTGCGTATCCGAACTTCGGTCCTCTCAGGGCGTGGAGCGCTCCCGAACCGCTAGTATGGGCTGTGATCGCCTCGGGCATTATGCTTTTGATCCAGGAAAAAAATACTTTTTTGCTGGGATTGAACGGCTTTCTGGTTTTGACGACCATATATTTTTTTCAAGGTATCGCGATCATTTCTTTTTTCTTTGAAAAAAAAGATTTTCCGCCTTTGCTTCGATATATTTTTTACGCTTTCATAGGCATGCAGCTTACAATGGTGTGGCTGGTGAGCGGGGTCGGATTTTTCGATATGTGGTTGAATTTCAGAAAGCTAGAAAAATAAAAGAGTTCGAGATAAAAATTTACAAGATACAACTCTATACGGAGGCAATATATGAAACTGATATTAAAGGAAACCGTCGAGCATCTCGGACTGATAGGCTCCGAGGTGAAAGTAGCCGATGGGTACGCCAGAAACTATCTTCTGCCCCAAGGCAAGGCCGTTCTCGCCACTCCCCAGAATCGCAAGATGATGGAGCAGGCGAAGGTTAAATTCGAATTGCAGATCGCAAAGGAAAAAGAACAGGCAGGGGAAATGGCCAAGCGCTTGGAAGGAGTCTCTTGCACCATCTCCGCCAAAATCAGCGAGGAAAAACGTCTTTACGGCTCCGTTCAGGCGCGGGACATTGCCGAGGCTTTGCATAAAAACGGCATCGAAATCCAAAAAAGGATGATTCTTCTGCCGGAACCGATCAAAGAATTGGGGACCTACCAGGTACCTGTCCGCGTGTATAACGAAATCGAGCCTGAAATCACGGTGGAAGTCGTCCCCGAATAAAGCTTCCATAGTTTTGGCCGTATTGGGCGGCGCGCTACCTAAAGGCCGCCCTTTTTCACTCACGGGAGAAATGCGCCATGCCCCAGGCGGAACAATGGAAATCGCGAGATCAGTCCCTTCATCACCTCCCTCCCCACAACTTGGAGGCCGAGGAGTCCATATTAAGCGCCATCCTCTTTGACAACAGCACCTTGCTCGACATATTGGAAAGCCTGTCTCCGGACGATTTTTACCATAATTCGCATCAGGTCATATTTTCGGTGATAACGGATCTTTTCACCGAAAACCAACCGATCGATCTTGTTACTCTTACCAACCGTCTGAGAGAAAAAAACAAGCTGGAAAAAGCCGGCGGAGCCGCCTACCTGGCAGGCTTGGTAACCACCGTGCCTTTGGCAGTCAACGTCAAGTTCTACGCCAAAATAATCCACGACAAGGCGTGTCTCAGACGACTCATCCAAAAATCCCAGGCGATCGTCCAAAAATGTTTCGACGACGGGGGAAACGTGGACGAGGTTCTCGATTTTGCCGAGGATGCCATTTTCCAGGTGTCGGAAAACAAGATCAAGCCGTCCTTTTATCAGCTTTCCCAGATCATCGAAAAGAGCATCGAGGCCATCGAGGAGCGTCAAGGGAAAAGGTCGCTGATCACAGGGGTGGAAACCGGTTTTACAAAGCTTGACCAAATGACGTCCGGGTTGCAGAAGGCGGACCTCATCATATTGGCCGCGCGCCCCAGCATGGGAAAGACCGCTTTCGCCTTGAATCTCGCCCGGAACGCGGCGGTCGGGGCCAATGTTCCCGCGGCGATATTTTCCCTTGAAATGTCGAAGGAACAATTGTCCATGAGAATGCTCTGCTCCGAGGCCAGGGTGGATTCGTCCAGAATCAGGACCGGCTTTTTCACGGACGAAGACTGGCTTCGCATAACCGACGCGGCCAGTCTTTTGGCGAGCGCGCCCATTTTTATCGACGATTCGGCGGACATATCCGCGCTGGAAATTCGCGCCAAGACTCGCAGGCTTAAAATGGAGCACGATATCGGACTTGTCGTGATCGATTATCTCCAGCTCATGAAAAGCCGAACATCCATCGAAAGGAGGGATCTGGAAATTTCGGAGATGTCGAGAGCCTTGAAAAATCTCGCGAAGGAGCTTGAGCTTCCCGTATTGGCCTTGTCGCAACTGAACCGGAAGCTGGAGGAGCGGAGCGACAAACGTCCCCAACTTTCCGATTTGAGGGAGTCGGGCGCTCTGGAGCAGGACGCCGACCTGGTAGCTTTCATATACAGGGACGAAGTCTACAACAAGGAAGAAAACAACCCCAACCGGGGGACTGCGGAGCTGATCATTGCCAAGCAACGAAACGGTCCCACCGGTAAAGTGCCTTTGACCTTTTTGAATCAATACACCCGTTTCGAGAACTCGGCTTCGGAAGATATGCTCAGATGACAAAAATTGGACGACTCTTTGTTCACGTCTTATTGTAAAGTCATATGAAGAAAGTGTACGGAAATACGGGAGGGCTTAAATCCAACCAGTTGAAAAGGCTGGAAAGACTCTACCGAAGAAAAACATCCCCTGAAAACGTGGTTTCAACCGAGCTGGCAAGGGAGATTTGCGACCTGTCTTCCGAGATTGGCCGCCAAATCGGTCTCTTAATCGACAGGCTCGGCAAGGTCCATTTCGTAGTAATCGGAGACCAGCAAAATATAGTCATTCCGGATTTGAGCGCCTATCGAACGGCACCCGACCGGTTGAAAGGGTTGCGGTGCGTCCACACCCATTTGAAAAACGAGCCGTTGTCGATGGACGATCTAACCGACCTTTCCATGCTCAGCCTGGATATGATGGCGGCTGTCACTTTCAAGGGCGAGGGGCATCCGGAAAAAATCCACGTGGGACATGTTCATCCGGGCGACACGAGCAATCCCTACCAGATACTGGCACCGGTCGATCCTTACCGTCCCGGCATCGATTGTCTCGGCTTGATCCAAGCCTTGGAGGCGGAGTTGTCGCGGCAAAGGAAGGCGTTAGAATCCGGAGCGAAAACGGAACGGGCCCTTTTGATCAGCGTGACCTCCGAACTGCGGTCCGTCGCGGAGGATTCTCTCTCGGAACTGAAGGAACTTGCGAAAACCAGCGGAATTCAGGTTGCAGGAACCGTCGTCCAGCACAGGACGAAAGCGGACCCTAGGTTTCTGATGGGAAGCGGCAAAGTTCGGGAGCTTGTCGTCTTGGCCCTCCAGAAATTCGCGTCCCTCCTGATTTTCGACCAGGAGCTTAACCCGTCGCAAATTCGCTCCATTACCGATGCGACGGAGCTGAAAATCATAGACAGGACGCAGTTGATACTGGATATCTTCGCCCAGCGGGCACGGACAAGGGAGGGAAAGCTCCAGGTGGAGCTTGCCCAATTGAAATATCTTCTGCCCAGGCTCGTGACCAAAAACACGGCCATGTCCAGGTTGACCGGCGGCATCGGAGGACGGGGACCCGGAGAAACAAAGCTGGAAATCAACCGACGTCGCGTAAGGGACAAAATCACGCGCTTGGAAGAATCTCTCGAGGCCGTCCGGAAACAAAGGAAACAGCAACGCTCTCTCAGGAACAAGAAAGGGCTTCCCGTCATCTCGATTATCGGCTACACCAACGCGGGCAAGTCCACGCTTCTGAACACGCTGACGAACAGCAATGTGCTGGCCGAAAGCAAGTTGTTCGCGACTTTGGACCCGTCCAGCAGAAGACTCCGGTTCCCAAAGGACATCGAAGTGATCGTCACCGATACCGTTGGATTTATAAAAAACCTTCCCGAGGATTTGAAGGTCGCTTTCAGAGCCACGCTGGAGGAGTTGGAAAGCGCGGACCTTCTCTTGCACGTGATCGACATTTCAAACCCACGATTCGAGGATCAGGTCGAATCCGTCGAAAAAATCCTGGAAGATTTGGATTTGGAAAGCATCCCGGTGATTCGGGTCTTGAACAAGGCCGATAGGGTGGAGGAGTACGAGGCGAGAAAATTGGAAAGAATCTTGGGCGGCGTGGCAGTGTCCGCCTTGAAAACCTCGACCCTTTCACCCCTTCTCGAAAAAATGGCCGAATGGTCGGAAACTCTGGCCGAAATCACGGCGGAAGGGGAAAACGATTAAGGATTAAGATTCGGCCGAATCTGGCTCGGAAGTCATGGAGGATACGCTCCACTGAACCTGTTCGTGGCTTTTGGCCGTGCGAATCATACAAGGGCTTTGAGAGCAAATCGGACATTCCTGATCCACGCACGGATCCAAGTGTATCATGACCGAGGCCATTCCTTCGAAATAATCCCGTATGATCTTTTCAAGTTCCTTGCTTTCCCTGTGGGCGAATTCCAAAGCGAAATCCCTTGGCAGAATCAGATGAAAATCGATATGGACGAGATTTCCCGAGCGCCATGCCCTTAACTGGTGGATATCGATATGGATGTCTTTTCTGTTGGTGATGAGAAGATCCGATATTTCCTTCAGGAGAGCCGGTTCTGCCTTGTCCATGAGCCCGGCGCAGGACTGGGCGACTAGCTTGGTTCCCGTGACGAGAATATTCGCGCCGACTATGCACGCGATAGCGCCGTCGAGCCAAAGCCATCCGGTGAATTCGAAGAGAAACAATCCTGCAAGCACGCCGCCGGAAGTATAGACGTCCGTGAGAACATGGCGTCCGTCGGCGACAAGAGCGAGTGAACGGTTCCTTTTTCCGACGCCGATCAAAAGCGCGCTCAGTAGAAGGTTCGCGACGGATGCGCCTACCAGGAGAAGAAAACCTTCTTCCAGCCTGTTCAACTGACGGGGATTCACCAAATGTTGAATACCGGCGGAGAATATTCCGATGGAGGCCAAGATAATGAGCGCCCCCTCGAATCCGGCCGAAAAATATTCGATTTTCCCGTGGCCGTATGGATGGCTTTCATCCGGAGGCTTCGAAGCCACCGCCAAACTGAAAAGGGCGAATGCGCTCGCGGCCACGTTGATGATAGACTCCAGCGCGTCGGACAATATGGCCGAGCTTCGGGTAATATGCCAAGCGTAAAATTTGACAGCCATCAAAGTCGATCCTACGAGCAACGAAATGGAAATGGCGGCTATGTTCGTTTTTGATCGCTTTTTCGAGTCGTTTTGATATTTCATGTTTTTTACCCGTTTCGGTCCATTTTCGGTCCATTTGGCGCTTGCAATTGTACCATAAAAACCTAACTTAGTGGCGTCAATATAAAGCCTCTGTTATTCTTTTCCATGACGATAAAACAGGGGCTTTGTTTTTTTAACGGAAATTCCCGCGGCAACTCGTCATTTTCGCTGAATCGTCGCCTTCCAGAACAACGGAAGGGAAAAAAGTGCCGAGAAATGGCGAAGAAGGCTATGACGGGTAAACAACGTGCCTGTAAAAAGGCCATAACAGAAGGAGTTTTCAATGCCCAAAATTTTCAAGGGAACGATTTGCCTGTTAGCGGTAACAATGATTTGTTTTTTATCTCAACCGCCGATGGCCGAAGAAAAAACGGCCGGGGCCGATGCCGGAAAGGCGGTGCCGGAGAAGGCGTCCGGCGCGGCGGACCAAACAGCGGCAACGGTGAATGGAGAGGTGATTACGCAATCGGAGCTGGACCGCGAAATTCAAAATGTCAGCCACCGAATGGCCCAAATAATGCAAGGAGCGCCGCCCCCGGAGGATTTGAAGGAGAAAGCGCTTGAAAACCTAATCAATCGCCAACTTCTTTACGAGGCAAGCCAGAAGGCGGGGGTCAAGATCGAGGATGCCGAGGTCGAGCAAAAGTGGGAGAACGCAGTCAGCAGGTTTCCCGACAAGGAAGCTTTCGAAGCTGTTATGAAAAGGGAGAATCTTACACAAGACGAATTGAAATCGGAAATTCGAAGAGGCCTTGCAATTCAAGAGTATATCGAGGACCAATTCGTTTCGAAAATCGAAATTCCAAAAGAGGAAATCAAAGAATACTATGAAAAAAATCCCATGCTTTTCAAACATCCGGAAATGGTTAAGGCGAGTCATATCTTAATTAAGAGCGAAGAAAAGGATGACGAGGCTAAAAAAGCCGAAGCGCGAAAAAAGATCGAGGAAGTGGAAAAGCAGGTTAAAGAAGGCAAGGATTTCGCCGAACTGGCCAGGACCTATTCCGATTGCCCCAGCAAGGACAGGGGCGGCGACTTGGGATTTTTCCAGAGGGGGCAGATGGTAAAGCCTTTCGACGACGCCGCTTTCAAATTGAAACCAGGAGAAGTCAGCTCCATCGTCGAAACCCCGTTTGGTTACCATATTGTCAAGGTGATCGAAAAGCGGCCGGAGGGAACCTACCCCCTTGAAGAGGCCGAACCGAAAATAAAGGAATTTTTGTCGAAGCAGAAGACTCAGGAAGAGGTGGGTGAAAAGTTGGACGAATTGAAAGAGGAAGCCAAAATCGAAAAGTTCGTCGCAATGGAAGGAAAAAAGGGCGAAAACGCCCAATAGCTCGCGCAGAGTCGAGAGGTGGGGCGATGAAAATGTCGAATTTTCGGCTTCGGAAATTCATATCGGTTTTGTTCCGTCTTGGACCTCGTGGAAACAGGCGAATCCAATAATCAATATTCAATTGTCAATGTTTAATGGTCAATTGGCCCTCGCTGTATCAAGCGGGGTTTCCGAACCTTCCCCGCCTCCGCTTAACCATTGATTATTCACCATTGATTATTCGCCTGTCTTCACTCGGCTTCTCCGGAACAAAAACCGGAGGATTGTTCAAGCTTGATAAAGGATGATTTTCATCACCACAGTCGAGAGGTGTGAATTGATCGATTTCTTAGGCATGGACATTTGCCGGGGGCGTTTTCGTCTTTCTGGCTTGGTTCGGAAGCATGGCCGCCGTTATCAGTTCGCCCTTTGCGATTGCGGCGGGCCATGTGGACGATGGATCCAAGCTGCTTTCTAAAATCGAGCTTTGAATTTCAGCGGTTTTGTGTTACTTGTTCGAAAAGCGTCGCGAAAAACAATCGCGATTTTTTTCGCGACGGGTTATGTTAAACCAAACATAGAGGTTGCAGGATGAAGGATTTCGAAACTCTTTTGAGAGGATCGGCCGAAGCCCACGGCCACTTGTGCCCGGGGCAGGTTGTCGGAGTCAGGATGGCCATGCTGGGATGCGATCTTATCGGCCTTGACGAACCCGCCCGGCTTCCCCAGATCAAGCGCCTGCTTGTTTACGTGGAAATAGATCGATGCGCCGCCGACGCGATCTCCTATGTGACGGGTGCGAAGCTCGGACGGCGGTCGTTGAAGTTCGTCGACAACGGAATAATGGCGGCCACTTTCGTCAACTTGGATTCCGGCGAGGCTTTTCGAATCAGATCCACCGAGTCGTCGAGGGAGACGGCGGAAAAAATCGCTCCAGGTATCGAGGACAAAAGGCTCCGGCAACTGACGGCGTACAAGGCAATGTCCGACGAGGAGCTTTTTGAGATTGAGAAAGTGATTGTTGATGTTCCTGTACAAGACTTGCCGGGGCCGACTCGTTTTAAGGCCAAGTGCGAAAAGTGCGGGATCGTCGTACGGGACAAAAAGGAGGTTCTTTTGAACGGAAAAGTCTTGTGCCGCCCCTGTGCCTACGGCACATATTATCAACCTTGGAAGAGGCAGCGGGACTTGGACGACGGAGAAAGCCGTCTCCGTTATGCCGCCATATGAATATCGGTGATTTCAATGTGCGATTCGAAAGAAAACAAAGAAGAAAAATTCAAGTTCGAAAAGATCAGGGTCCAAGATGCCGTAGGTATGAGATTGGCCCATGACATTACGGAGATTCGTCCGGGCGAGTTCAAGGGACCGTCATTTCGGAGAGGGCACAAAGTGAAAGAACAAGACCTCTGCCGTTTGATGCGTCTTGGAAAAAACCATCTTTACATCCTGGATTTGGACGAGGGGCAGGTTCACGAGGACGACGCCGTCGTGGAGTTGGCTACGGCGCTGGCGGGACCAGGGGTGACTTTCGGCGGGAGACCGAGCGAGGGAAAGCTTCAACTGCGGGCATCGTACGACGGGGTGCTGAAGATCGACGCCGACTCTCTTGTGGAATTCAACCTGATTCCCGAAGTCATGTGCGCGTCGCTTCACAACAACGAACCTGTCGTGAAAGGACAGATCGTCGCGGGTACTCGCGCGATACCCCTTGTCGTTTCGCGGGAGGTCCTCGACCGCGCGGTCGGTCTCGCGAAAAGCGCGTATCCTGTATTTTCGATAAAGGCATACAACCGAATGAAGGTTCGGTTGATCGTGACCGGAAACGAGGTGTACCACGGCCTGATTCGGGACCGGTTCGAGGAGATCGTGCGAGGCAAACTGGAGAGTTCGGGGGCGAAATTGGAGGAGACCGCTATTCTGCCAGACGACAAGGAAATGATCGGAGCCAAGGTTCGCCGATATTTGGAGAAAGACACGGGAATGATCGTCACTACGGGAGGGATGTCCGTGGACCCGGACGATGTTACGAGAAGCGCGATTCGTTCGGCGGGGGTCGATACCTTATATTATGGCGCGGCTGTATTGCCGGGCGCCATGTTTTTGCTCGCCTATAAAAACGACCTCCCGATCGTTGGAATTCCGGCGTGCGCGCTTCATTACAAAATTACCGTTTTCGACCTTGTCCTGCCAAGGCTTTTGGCTGGAGAAAAACTGAACGACCGCGATCTCGCAAGGTTCGCCGTCGGAGGGTTGTGCCGAAATTGCGCATCCTGCCGCTATCCCGCGTGTTCGTTCGGAAAAAATATCTGAAAACCCTTTTCCCGAAAAAAAAGGAGCAACGCTCTAAAGGCCCTGCTCCCTTTTGTCGTGTGAAAATGTAAATACGGGATTATTTGACTTCCACGTATTTCCCGTTTTGTACTTGGTACATGGCGAACCCGACTCCGATCGCGTCGCCGCGTTCGTCGAATTTGATGATGCCGAGCGGGGTAGCTACCCATTCGTTGCGGAGAGCATTGACAATGTCGTCGTACTCGGTGGAGTTGGATTTTTCGATCGCGTTGGTCAAGGCCAAGGCAGCCGCGTAGGCGTTCAGGTAAAAAGCGCCGGGATCTTCCTTGTATTTGGCCTTGTGAGCCTCTATCGCCTCGATGGCGAGCGGGTTTTGCGAAGTATCCATCGGACCGGTGGCGTATACCCCTTCCGCGTATTCGCCGGCGACCTTGATAAAGGTATCGTCCTTCACGCCGTCGTCCGAAATGAAAATTGTATTCATCGCTTTTTTGCGCATTTGGGAAACGATTTTGGACGCTTCCGGATGATAGCCTCCGAAAATGACCGCCTCGGCTCCGGATTGTTTGATCTTGTTGACTACTGCGGAATAATCCACCGCGCCAGGAGTTATGCCTTCGTACAAGACGACTTGAGCCTTGGGAGCGGCTTCTTCGATAAATTTCTTCGCGAATTCGGCCAAACCTTTTCCGTAATCTCCTTTGTCGTGGAGCACTGCGATCTGGGAAAGTCCCAGCTTGTTCAATGCGAAATCGACTTCCAGGCGAGCCTGGGCGTCATCCGACGCGATGGTGCGGAAAAAATTGGGATAATCGCCGCTTTGTGTCAGATCGGGATTGGTTGCCGACGGGGACATGACCGGAATCTTGGAGTCCTTGTAGATGCCAAGCGCGGCCTTTGTAGCGCCGCTGCATATATGCCCCAGAACGACATCGACGCCTTCGCCCGTCACTTTCGTGGCGGAATTCGCAGCGACTTCGGGCTTGCAAACGTCGTCTTCCACGAAAAGCTGAATCCGACGCCCGTCGATTCCGTGCGTTGTGTTTTTCTTTTCGACCAGAAGCTCGGTTGCTCTTACAGTAGGTATGCCGTAGGATGCAAGATCCCCGCTGTGTGCCCCGACAACCGCGATTTTAACCGGAGGCAATTCCTCTTTTGCCGGTTCGGCCGTCTGTCCGAAAGCGGTCCCGAAAAACATTGGCGCCGAGACCGCCATCACCATAATCATCCGAAACAATACGCCCGTTTTGGTCATGCTTTTCAAACTCATAATTCACCCTCCTGCTGGATGCCAGATTTGGAAAAATACCATTTCTTTTGCGAATGGCTATAAACGTCTGCTCAGTTCAATCACCGATTTTTATAGTTTTACGTTCTCGTAAAGTCAAGAGAAATAACCGTTTCGTTCGGCCTACAACGTTGACGCCCGACATACGAGAGCGGTGAAAAGAGTCAGCAACAGAACTGACCAAATCAACAGATTTCTCGCGAACATTCAAGCCTCCTTCAACCTTTTTTGATTTGTTGTGTTCGGAATTGAACTTGGGCTCGAATGGGATCGGATTTCCGACGGCGAATGCCAATAAGAGGAAAATCAAGCAGCAGGATTATTGAAAAAGATTTATATGAGGAAAGCGATGCGGAAGGGGCGGATGAAATCCGGAGCTTTTTATGCCGAGTTCAAGTTCCGTGTTTAGCAATTGAGATAAGATTAGTATTTCATTAAAAAGAATTACACGGTGGTTGTCAAGAAAAAAGCAAGCCCGCCGGTCTTTAACCAAGCTCCAAAAACTATATAGCGAGAGGTTTCCCCGGTTGAAAAAAATCGATGGGGGCGCTATTCTTGTGTTGCTTCGTTCCATGCAAATACTTTTCAAGTAGCAGTTGGCAAATTCGTTCTTTTAGGATACTATGTTCGAAATTTCGGGCGGGATTGAAACCGCATTTCGCAAAAACAGGTTTATAAGGCTTTTATGGCGTTCGTTCCGCGAGTCGCAGGGGCTTGCGAATCCGATTCCCGATGGGGAGGATTGCCACAATCCGCAGGGGGAGAAGTGCGCATATGCGACAAACAACATTCGAACATCCCTAAAGAGCATGAAGCTACGGAGGTTAAAAACGTGGAACCTGTAAAAGGACACTTGGAAATATTGGATAAAGGGTTCGGTTTTTTAAGAGATATCGAAAACAACTTTTCGCAAGGCGCCGAAGACGTCTTTGTGCCGGCCTTCTTTATAAAAAAGCACGGCCTTCCCGAAGGGGCTTTCATCGAGGGATACGGAGCCAAGGGCAAAGGTGGAAACAAAGGATTGAAGCTAGACTCTATCGAGAGAATAAACGGGGTTCCTTTTCAAAACTACGGTCGGATCAAGGGAATCCACGAGAAAACCAGCATCAATCCCACGAAGAAATTCGTACTTGCCAAAAACGAGAGAGATATCGTCGGAAGGGCCTTGGATACGATAACGCCCATCGGCATGGGCCAGCGTGGTCTGATCATATCTCCTCCAAAATCCGGCAAAACGACGCTGCTGAAGCACATGGCTTCCGCTATCCTGACGAATCATCCGGAAGTGAAGGTTTTCGTCCTTCTGATCGACGAACGACCGGAGGAGGTTACCGATTTCCGAAGAGAACTCGCGGACGCCTGCGTGCTTTTTTCATCGGCCGACCAGGGCGTCGCCCAGCATATGCGAATTGCGCGAATGGCGATGAACACTGCGCTGCGCGAGGTCGAAACGGGCAAGGACGTCGTGGTGTTCCTGGATTCGCTCACACGGTTATCCCGGACGTTCAACGTGGAAACGCAAAGCCACGGGAGAACGCTGAGCGGAGGATTGGGGGCCAACGCGCTGGAGATTCCGCGGCAGATCTTCGGCGCAGCGCGGAATTTGGAGGAAGGAGGCTCCTTGACCATTGTCGCCACGATTCTGATCGACACGGGCAGCAGGATGGACGACGTCATTTTCCAGGAATTCAAAGGATCGGGAAACATGGACTTGGTGCTGAGTCCCAAGTGCGCCGAGCAAAGAATTTGGCCCGCCATTAACATCAACGAATCCGGCACCCGCAAGGAGGAGTTGTTGTTGAACGCGGAACAATTGAAAGAAGCGGGCCTTATAAGAAGGGAACTGGCTTCGCTGGACGAAATTTCCGCCATGGAGATGCTTATATCGCGTTTGAAGGGGACCGCTTTTGAAAAAACGGACAAAATCCGATGAGGCGGTCTCGCCGTCGATATCTTCATAAAGCTTCCACTTTCGAACACTCGGAACGCGGGCGGAATTTGCCTACGTTGCGATCATCAAGGACTTTTCTGACAGTGCTCGCAAGGCCTCGACTGGTCAAGGGTTTCATCGAAAAGGCCTTAATCCCGAGTTTTTCGGTCTTCTCCTTCGATATTTTTTTGCTGTATCCTGTGCAAAGGATGACAGGCAAATCCGGATCGATTTCCATGATGGCCTCGGCGAGCTTGTCCCCCCCGATTTGGGGCATCGTCATGTCGGTAACGAGAAGATCGAAGAATCCGGGTTTTTTCCTTATCAGTTCAAGTGCTTCCAAACCGCTTGTTCTGGTCGTGACATCGTATCCCAACCGACCGAGTATCCGTTCTCCTATTTTACAAATGACCGGTTCGTCGTCAACGAAAAGGATTCTCTCGTCACCGGTCGGAACCGAACCGGCCGCTTCCGTTTTCTTCTCCGTCCTTTGCCTGATAGCCGGCAGATAAACCGAGAAAGTCGTCCCTTTGCCCATTTCGCTCTCCACGACGATGTCGCCTCTGCATCCTTTCACGATGCCATGAACGACCGCGAGTCCGAGGCCGGTCCCCTCGCCGATGTCTTTGGTGGTAAAATAGGGTTCGAAGATCAAAGGAATATGCTTTTCCGGGATTCCCCGACCCGTATCGGAGACTACGATTTTCAAATATTCTCCCGGTTCGACATGACTCGCCGGTCCGCTTGCGCTCCCGTCGATAATTTCGTCCAGAAGCGAGACCTCCAGGCGTCCTCCATTTTCCTCCATGGCTTGCGCCGCGTTCGTGCATAAATTCATTAGAATCTGGTGAATCCGCGTTGGATCGGCCATCACCAGCGATTCGCTGCGCATGTTCTGCCTGATTTCGACCGACGTGGGAATCGTCGACCTTAAGAGTTTCAAGGCCTCTTTGGCGATCAGGCTTACTTTGACTGGTTTGAATTCGTCTTCGGTTTGCCTGGCGAAGGTTAAAATGTGCCTGACCAAGTCGGTGGCCCTTTTCCCCGCGCTGTACACTTCCATCAGGTTGCTTTCGAGGTCCGAACCTTTTTCGACTTCGTACAGGCTCAGTTCCGTAAAACCCATGACTGCGGATAGGATATTGTTGAAATCGTGGGCGATTCCTCCTGCCAATGTCCCTATAGCCTCCAGTTTTTGGCTTTGCCGGAGCTGTCTCTCACGCTCCTTCAGGGTTTCCTCCGTTTTTTTCCTAGTCGTGATGTCGCGAATCATGACAAGAGACGCCGGCTTTCCCTCCCATTCGAAATCGATTACTCTCATTTCCCCATTCCCTGTTTTCCCTTCGAGCGAAACGAATTCAATTTCCGTCGGGGAATCTTCCGCCAGGAGAATTCCAAAAGGAGAACCGACCAGCTCGCCCCTTTTTCTTCCGAACATTTTCTCCGCCATAGCGTTGGCGAAGACGATGTTGTGCTCGTCGTCGGTGATGAAGACTGCGTCGGGGTTCTTTTCGATAATGTTGAGGATATTGGCGCGGCTTTTCTGCAATTGCTGGATGGCTGTTCGATGCCTGCTGATATCGCGCCACATGCCAAGTATCAATTTTTCTCCCCGTAAATAAATCAGGCAGCCTCGAACTTCCACGTCCATAGTCTCTCCGTCTTTTTTGACCTGTTTGGCATCGAACGTGAAAGGCTGGTAAGGTTCGAGCGAATCCATGAACGCACTTTGCTTGAGCAATTCGGAATAGCCCGGAGCAAGTTCGGACACGTTCATTTTCAGAAGCTTCTCCCTCGAATACTGGTATGTTTCGCAAGCGTGGGGATTGACGTCCCTGACTGCACCGTCCAAGTCGTGAAGAATCATGCAGTCCGCGGCCTGTTCCACCAGAACCCGGAACCTCTCTTCGCTCTCCTTTAATTGGCTTTCCGCTTGTTTTTGCACTGTGATGTCGTGAATGACGCCTACAATTCCCGCCACTTCCCCCCGCTCGTCGCGGAAAACGGATTTGTTGATCTCAACGTCCCTCAATTGATTCTTCGCATCGACCACCTGCGTTTCGAACGTCCGCGCCCCCGGATTCCTGAAGAGCGACTTGTCTGCCTCGTCGTATTCTTTCGCAAGCCGTTCCACGTACAAATCGTAAACTTTTTTCCCGGTTATTTGGTCCTTAGACTTGCCGATATATTCCTCGAAAGCCTTGTTGCATCCTAGAAAAACCCCTTTGGCGTCTTTGTAAAAAACAGGGATGGAAATGGATTCGACGAGCGAACGTAAGAGTAGAGCCTTTTGTCTCAGTTTGAATTCTGCGTCTTCTTTCTCGTGCGAATTTGTTCTTTGAAAGTTCATTCGAGCACTCCATTCAAAAAGTGGTTTTTCCAATGGACAGCGTCATAGTAAATGCCCGAGGCGGAACATCCGGCATGCGAAAATTTCATGAAATGCTTTGGAGCGACGCTTTTTATTTTCGAAGACCCAAAGCGGCCAGGACCAGTTCGGATTTCCCGAGGTTTCCGACCACCCTCAGAGCGGGTTCGGGCGAAGTTTTGATCAATGTAGGCGTGGCCAAGACCTTGTCCGCACGGGCGGCCTCGGCGTTTTCGGACACGTCCAGCACCTGGAGCGAGTATTTTCCCCCGATATTGACGTCCAATGTCGTCTTCAATTCCTCGGTTAAATCTCGGGACGCGGGCGAATGGCCCGTTATGTAAAGTTTCAGTTCATACATTCGAGTCTCCTTTCAAAACCCGCGAACCCTTGGCAACGCGTTCCATGTCGGTTGTTCAAACGCGAATTTTCAATTCTGCGCGGTCCAACATCAGCCGCAGACTCCCTCTTCGGACAGCCCTCCGCATTCTTGCGACAGCAATTCCAGCAAATCGCTTAGCGTATTTTTCGGCAATGGTTTTTCCAAATAATAATCGGCTCCCAGCCCGCGTATTCTGCTTTCCGCTTCCGAGTCTCCCATGCCCGTGATTGCAACGACTTTTATATGGCGGTAACGAAGATTGGACTTGATCAGCCTGCATATTTCGAACCCGTCCAGTCCTGGCATGTACAGATCCAAAAACACAATGGACGGTTTGAAATCAACTATCTTGATTCCGGCTTCGAACCCGTTTCCGGCCTTTTCTATCTGCAGGTCGAAGCTTGAGATAGCATTCTCGATGTATTGAAGAATCGAAGGATCGTCGTCCACGACGAGTACCCTGATTGGAGCGAGTTTACTGTTAGGAGAAAGGAAAGGAAGCTCTTTTTCGATAAACAGAGCCAAATCATTTTTGTCTATCCGATACAATCCCGTGGAAGTTCTATAGGCGTCCAGTTTCCCGCCTTTTATCCAACGCCACATGGTGACGCGATGAATGGAGCACATTTTAGCAGCTTCGGCCACGCTTACGAATCTGTCATTGGAATCCACTGCGAGCATTTCCCAAGTTTAGGTGAAACAAGTGACTAACCGGAACAATGAAATCGGAACCGCCATTTGACATCGATTGCAAAAGGCGACAAGCGCAACGAATGCAACAATGGCAGTCTATCAGAGACGGATTGTCGGCGCAACCGAAATCTCGGGGTTCGAGCGGTCGAGAGTCCGAAATTTTTCGGATATGAATTTCGCGAGGGAGTGGCGTTTCGATATTGTTTAATAATACAGAAGCACATTGTGCCTCAGCTTTTCGAATTCGCCGAGTTCCTCGAGCCAGCCTTTCTTCAAAAGGCCGAGGTCCGTCTCCGCAGCCAATTCCCGGCAAAGGTGGGCGTCTCCAAGGATCAGGTCGATTGGCCTTTTTTCGAATTCGTATTCGTAGGGAGGCGATTTCCATTCGAACCGGTCGGAATGGATCGCGAGCACGGCTTGCAGCAGCGCGAGAGAAGTTTCAAACGAAAGAAACGTTTGCGGTTCCGTCACGTGGATTTGAAAACCTCGGCATGGTTTCCCTTTCCATTTGTTGGAAGTGGGTTCGAAAGCGACTTCCCTTAGGACCGCCCCCAAGGGATAATCCTTTCCCAGATAATGGACGATTTTTTCCGGGTCGAAAAAGGGTGCTCCGAACAGCTCGAAAGGTTGGGTGGTTCCCCTCCCTTCCGACACGTTGGTTCCCTCCCATATTACCTGTCCGGGATAGACCAATGCCGATTCCGGCGTGGGAAGATTCGGGGAAGGAGCGATCCAGGGCAGCCCGGTGTCTCTGAAGAGCATTTCCCGGCGCCAGCCTCTCATGGGGACGACTTCCAGATCCGCGCCGATGCCGAAATGGTTGTTATACAGCCGCGCCAGTTCCCCCATAGTCATTCCGTGGCGCATGGGGATAGGGTAGGGACCTACAAAAGAGGCGCATTCCGGCTTGAGAACCGGGCCTTCGACGATCATCCCGCCGACGGGATTGGGACGGTCCAGAAGAACGACTTTCTTTCCGAATTTTTTTGCGGCCTCCAGGCAGTAGGCGACGGTCGTGGCGAACGTGTACACCCTCGTTCCGACATCTGGAAGATCTACCAGGAGAATGTCGATGGGGTCGAACATTTCGCGCGTTGGACTCCTGGTTCTTCCGTACAGGCTGAAAACCGGTATTTTCAGTATAGCGTCGCACAGATCGCCGGATTCTATCATGTTGTCTTGCTTTTCGGCGTAGAACCCGTGCTGAGGAGAATAAAGCGCTTTTAGATGCCCCGGGAAGAGGGCGTCCAGTATGGTCCGCGCGTGGACGAATTTCCGGTTTGCGGACGACGGATTACATAACAGTCCGAGGCGCGAAGCTTTCAGCCCGGCCGGGGGATTTTGGGCGACGATTTCCAAACCTGTTTCGACATTTTCCATGCCGCATGCATATCAGCATTTTGCTCTCGGCGCAAGCCATCGATTACAAATTCCGCCAATGCGATTTATCTTTGGTTGACAAAATTTGAAATAGATTTTAAGAAGAACGGTTCGGAACCTTTGCGGGTTCGATTTTACAACCGAATGGGGCGGTCTTGTCGCAACGCTCGAAAAAATTTTCGCCGTAAAGCGCGGACGGACAAACGGACGCAGGGTGCTTGCAACTTTTTTCATAAAAGTCCTGAATCCCGGAATGGGCTTGTCTATTCCACGCTTCCGGGATTTTATTTTTTAGGAAACAGGGTTTTAAATGGCGGCATGGAAATCGATTTAGAGGGAATTGTAATTATCGTTGGAAACTATGGCAGCGGAAAAACCGAAATAGCCATCAACCTGGCGGCTAATCGAAAGCGCGCCGGGATTGATGTGCGCATTGCCGACTTGGATCTGATCAATCCCTATTTTCGGACTCGCGAGGCAAAGCAGGGGTTGGCCGAAATCGGTGTCGAGGTGGTGATGCCTCCCGCGAAATATTTTCACGCCGACCTTCCGATTCTAAGCCCGGATGTTGCGGGCCTGATCATGAACCCGAGCAGACTGACCATTCTGGACGCGGGAGGCAACGACGCAGGGGCGATGGTCCTGGCGGCGTTGGGAGGCGCGTTGAAAGGCAAGTCCCTGCAAATGCTCCAGGTGGTGAACCCTTTCCGGCCTTTTACCGAGACGGTTGAAGGCTGCGTCAAGATTAAGACGGAAATCGAAAGGGCCGCCAAGATAGAAGTGACGGGCATTGTGGGAAACGCCAACATGATGGACGAGACCACCGTCGAGCATATATACGAAGGATACGATTTCGTTTCTGATTTGGCCCGAACGATCGGAATAGGCTTGAAATTCGTCACGGCGCCCGCGAAACTGTTTCCCCGTTTGAATTTGAAAAGATTCGACCAGCCAGTTCTTCCCATCGAAAGGAGGTTGACGCCTCCTTGGAAGCGGCCTGTCTCGGAATCGACAATGGCGTAATATATAAAAGGTGTAAAATTCGACCGGAAATCGAAACGGTCTACCAATAACCAGGAGTTTTTGGAAAATGGCTTACTTACATGTCATAGAAGTCGATCGGTGCAAGGGATGCGGTTTATGCGTTTCCATATGTCCAAAAAAAGTTCTCGAAATATCGGAAAAGGTCAACACGAAGGGATATTTTCCGGCTTACCAGGCAAGGCCCGAGGATTGCGTCTATTGCGCCCAGTGCTGCGTGATGTGCCCGGACGTGGCGATAACCATCTTGGAGAAGGACGAGAAGTCGGTGGCATAATCGTATTCGCATCGTAGTATCCGCATATTGAAATCCGGAGGAACAAATGGGTAAAAAGATATTAATGAAGGGGAACGAGGCCATCGGAGAGGCCGCGATTCGGGCCGGCTGCCTGAACTATTTCGCTTACCCGATAACGCCTCAGTCGGAAGTGGCCGAATACCTGTCCCACAGGATGCCCGAAGTGGGTGGCGTTTTCTTGCAGGCGGAAAGCGAAGTGGCCGTAGCATACATGATTTACGGAGCCGCAGGGGCGGGGGAACGGGTTTTTACGACATCGTCCAGCCCCGGAATCAGTCTCATGTCCGAGGGGTTGAGCTACATAGCCGGCGCCCGGCTTCCAGCCGTGTTCGTCAACATCATGAGAGGCGGGCCCGGCCTCGGGGGCATTCTTCCTTCCCAGGGAGACTATTTCCAGGCGGTGAAAGGCGGCGGCCACGGCGACTACCATATGCTGGTCATGGCGCCGGCGAGCGTCCAGGAAGCGGCCGAAATGGTGATGAAAGCCTTTCCTCTTGCGGAAAAATACAGGAGTCCGGTCATTATTCTGGGCGACGGCTTGATCGGGCAGATGATGGAACCGGTCGAATTTCCGGACCATTTGCGCACGGATCCGACCAACAAGGACGAATGGGCCACCAACGGCATGGAAACCAGAAAAAGCGACAAGCCAAACATCGTGAAATCCCTGTTCTTGGATCCGGACGCGCTCAACCAGAACAACCTGACCTTGAAGGCGCAATACGAACGGATGAAAAGGGAGGATATCCAATACGAACCCTACAATACGGCCGGGGACTACAAGGTTCTTGTCGTCAGCTACGGCACGATGAGCCGAGTATGCAAAACGGCCATCGACAACATGAAGGAAAACGGTCTGGAGGTGGGCATGATACGTCCACAGACCTTGTTTCCGTTCCCGGAGGTCGCGGTGTTCGAGGCCTCTTCGAAAGGGTCCTGCAAGGCCGTGGTCAGTTTCGAGTTGAGCATGGGGCAGATGGTGGAGGACGTGCAGCGGTGCGTCCAGGGAACGCGTCCGGTCCACTGGTACGGCGAGTGCGGCGGCAACGTTCCGACCCCGGAGAAGGTCATCCAGGTGGTTGCCGCCCTGTTGTAGACAGGGTTTAAAACTTTAGGAGCGATATAAAGCTTATGGGAAAGACATATAGAAAACCGGAAGCTCTTTCGGACGCGCACACCCATTATTGTCCGGGATGCACTCACGGAGTCGTTCATCGACTGATCGCCGAGGTGATCGACGAACTGGGCGTGAGAAAACGGACTGTGGGCATAGCGCCGGTCGGATGCGCGGTATTGGCGTACAACTATTTCACCTTCGATTTCCAGGAAGCGGCGCACGGCAGGGCGCCGGCCATGGCCACCGGGATCAAGCGGGTCCGTCCCGACCTTGTGGTCTTCACGTACCAGGGCGACGGAGACTTGGCCAGCATCGGGATGGGCGAGATCGTACACGCGGCAAACCGGGGCGAAAAATTCACCACCATATTCGTCAACAACGCCGTCTACGGCATGACCGGCGGTCAGATGGCCCCCACCACCATGCCAGGACAGCGTACGACCACGTCTCCTTTCGGTCGAAACGTCGAAGAAGTCGGAATGCCCATCAAAGTCTCCGAACTTCTGGCCGCTCTCCAGACACCGGCCTATATTTCCCGCCAGACCGTCATCAAGCCAAAATACATAGCAAAGGCGAAAAAAGCGATCAAAAAGGCGTTCACGTACCAGTTGGAAAGACGCTGCTTCAGCTTTGTGGAACTGGTAAGCGTATGTCCCACCAACTGGGGCATGACCCCGCTGGAATCGGTGGAGTGGGCCGAGAAAACCCTTTTGGACTATTACCGGCTGGGAGAATACAAAACGCCGGACGGAACGGCGGGAGGCGACGATGCAAAGTGAAGTGATGTTCGCGGGTTTCGGAGGACAGGGGATATTGTTGAGCGGCAAGTTGCTTGCCCACGCGGCGATGGAGGAGGGAAACGAGGTAATCTGGATTCCTTCCTACGGACCCGAAATGAGAGGGGGGACCGCGTACTGCCTGGTGATTCTGGGAGACAGGCCGATCGGTTCGCCGGTGGTCCGCAATCCCGCCCATTTGGTGGCCATGAACCGGCCTTCGCTGGAAAAGTTCGCGCCGGTCGTGAAACCCTCCGGCGTCGTTTTGATCAACTCCTCCCTGATCCCCGTAGACGCGGGCCGGAGCGACGTCGATGCGATCAAGGTCCCCGTCACCGCCATCGCCAAAGACTTGGGAAACGTCCGGTCGGCCAATATCGTGGCGCTGGGCGCCTTCGTCGCCCGAAGCAAGATCGTGGGCTTCGAAACCCTTCGCCATTGCGTAAGTGAGGAGTTCGCCAAAAAGGAAAACTTCCTGTCCCTGAACCTCGAGGCCCTGGAGGCCGGCAAAAAATCCGCCGAAGAGATACCCGCCCGATAAGATGAAGCCGCTTTTGATTGCCATAGACGGTCCCGCCGGGGCCGGCAAGACCACGGTAAGCAGGATGCTGGCCGAAAAGCTGGGGTACCGCTACCTGGACACGGGAGCCTTGTACCGGGCCGTCGCCTTGAAGGCGATTCGAAACGGGGCCACACAAGATTCTGTCGAATCCGAAGAATTCCTGGCGGATTTGTGCCGCGACCTCGATATCGCCTTTGTACGGGGGGAAGACGGACAGGGCGAAAACGGCGAGGCTCGCGGGGCCGGCCTTCGACTAATCAGCAGTGGCGTCGATGTCACCGAAAAAATCCGTACCCCCGAGGTGACGATGATGGCCTCGAAAATATCCGCCAAACCGTTGGTCAGAAACGCGCTTCTCGATTTGCAGCGAAATATCGGCGCGAAAAAGGGCGTGGTCGCGGAAGGGCGGGACATGGGAACCGTGGTGTTTCCCAATGCCGACGTCAAGTTTTTCCTGGACGCGTCCGTCGAGGCGAGGGCCTTCAGACGATACGCGGAGTCGGGCGAAAAAAAATCGCAGACTCTTGGACAGGTGCGGGAACAAATAATACAACGTGACGAAAGCGACACGCATAGAAGCGTCGCGCCTTTGAAAGCGGCTCCGGACTCCATGAAAATCGATTCCACGAAATTTCCCGCCGACCAGGTGGTGAATATCATGTTGAAGCATATTTTTGGCAGGTTTGGAAAATAAACGTTGCTTTTTATCAACCAACTGTTATACTTACGTGGTTAATTCATCTGAATAGATGAATATTAAATCGGCCAAGGGGGTATTTTTTTAAATGACAGAACAGGCAAAAGAAACAACAAATCAAGTAAACAGCCAGCAGGAAGCGGAAGTTATAGAAAACGCGTCCAGCGACGACGCGGCTCTGCGGACTTCCGGCGCTGCCACCGACGCGGACGTCTCAGACGGTGGCACGATGCAGGATCTCGAGGACGGGCTTCTGGAATCCGGCGAGAACATGGAAGCTCTCATGGACATGTACGAGGAAAGCTTCAAGAGGTTCCAGGAGGGCGAAGTCGTCACCGGAAGGATCATTTCTGTGGACAAGGATTACGTTCTGGTTGACATCGGATACAAATCCGAAGGCCAGATTCGTATTCGGGAATTCATGGAAGAGGACGGGAGCATCACCGCCAAGCCGGGCGACACGGTCGAGGTAATGGTGGAGTGGTGGGACGAGGACGACGAAGTCGTGGTCCTGTCCAAGGAGAAAGCCGCCAAGGTGAAAGTCTGGGAGGAGATCAAGAAGGCCTACGACGAAAACGGTATCGTGGAGGGCGTGATCGAAAGCCGGGTCAAAGGCGGTTTCTCGGTCGATATCGGCGTTCAGGCGTTCCTGCCCGGATCGCAGGCCGATCTGAGACCCATCAGAAATCTCGACGAGATGGTCGGCCAGACGTTCAAGTTCAAAATCCTCAAGTACAACCGGAAACGCAGCAACATCGTGCTGTCCAGAAGGGTGATACTCGAGGAGGAGAGGGAGAAGAAACGTACCAATACGCTGTCGTCGATCCACGAGGACAAGGTCGTGGAAGGCGTGGTCAAGAACATCACCGAATACGGCGTGTTCGTCGATCTGGGCGGAGTGGACGGACTCCTTCACATCACCGACATTTCCTGGGGACGTGTCAAGCATCCTTCCGAGCTGTTCTCCGTAGGCGACAGGATCAAAGTCAAGATTTTGAATCTGGACCTGGAGCGGGAGAGAGTGTCTTTGGGCATGAAGCAGCTGACCGAGGATCCTTGGGCGACGGCTGCGCAGAAATACCCCGTAGGTTCGAAAATCAGCGGCAAAGTGGTCAGTTTGACGGATTACGGCGCATTTGTGGAGTTGGAGGAGGGCATCGAAGGTCTCATTCATGTTTCCGAAATGTCCTGGACCCGCAAAATTCGCCATCCTTCCAAGGTGGTTTCGGTCAACGAAGAGGTCGATGCGGTGGTGTTGGACATCAAGCCCGAAAGCCGCAGGATCTCCTTGGGCATGAAGCAGGTGGTGCCCAATCCGTGGGATGTAATCAGCGAGAAATATCCAGTCGGAACCACGATCGAAGGCAAGATCAAAAACATCACGGACTTCGGGCTCTTTATCGGCATCGACGAGGGCATCGACGGTCTTGTGCATATTTCGGACGTTTCCTGGACCAAGAGGATCAAACATCCCTCCGAATTGTTCAAGAAAGGCGACATCGTACGCGCCATCGTATTGGACATCGACAAGGAGAACGAGCGCTTTTCGCTGGGAATCAAGCAGTTGCATTCCGACCCGTGGGAAACGGTGGGCGAGCGCTACGAAGTTGGCAAGGAAATAACCGGCACGGTCACCAATATTACCGACTTCGGCGTCTTCGTGGAGCTGGAGGAAGGAATCGAGGGCCTTGTCCATGTTTCCGAGATCAGCAAGGAGAAGATCAAGACACCTGTAGGCAAGTTCGAGATCGGCGACGTCATCACCGCCAAGGTGATGAACATCAACAGCGACGAGAGGCGCATCGGGCTTTCCATCAAACGGTTGGAAATCGACGACGAGCAGGGGTTGCTCTCGGAATATGTCAACAACATGGGGCCGGCCACCTCCTCTTTCGGCGAGTTGCTCAGAGAAAACTTGCAGGAGAAGCTGAACGAAAAATCGTAATTGCCGGGACCTGACCGAACAGATGAAAAGCCGCTTCCTCGGAAGCGGCTTTTTTGTTTCTATTCGAAAATATCCACTTCTCCGACGCCCTCTCGTATAACTTCGGGCTCGTCGTCTATGAGAGAAATCACGCTGGACGGTTCTCCGGGGACGGGCCCTCCGTCGATGACAGCATCCAGCCGGGAACCGAAAAAATCGTGGATCAGGGATGCGTCCTGGAAAACTTCCCCGTCGGGGGTCGTGGCGCTGGTGGACAAGATGGGGTTTCCCAGCCGGTGTACCAGATCGATGCATATCTGGTTGTTCGGTACCCGAATGCCGGCCGTTTTTCTTTTTGTCAGCATCATTTTCGGCACCAGTTTCGTGCCTTCCAAAATAAAGGTATACGGCCCGGGCAAAAGCCGCCTCATGGTTTTATAGGCGTAGTTGGATACCTTGGCGTAGAGTGCGATGTCCTTCAAATCCGCGCAGATGAAGCTGAACGGCTTGCTTTTGTGCCGTTGTTTGAGCTGGTAGATTCTTTCGATGGCTTTCTTGTTCGTGATGTCGCACCCGATGCCGTAATAGGTGTCCGTCGGATACGAGATGAGACCGCCTTTTTCCAGAATTTCCGCGACTTGTTTAATCAGCCTGGGTTGCGGATTTATGGGGTTTATTTCGAAAAGCATGTTTTATCGCTCTTTACATTCGCTGCGAAGGTTGCATGTTCTCCGGATTACAATTAACATCTCGTCGTTGCCCGGTTTTTTAATAGCCGAAAGTGTGGAAGTTTATAGTCGCCGGCCCTCAATGTCAAGCCGTCAAAGCTCGGCATGATGAAGGCCGGTCGTTTCGTTGTCCCCGTTGCCGAAACATGAGCCGGACAGTGCGCCAAAACGTTCTTGCCCTCATTGCCGGTACTGCTGTAAAATGCGTTTTTCTTCGAAGAACCGTTTTGCAAATTAATATGCATGGAGGAAATTGTTATGATTCAGATGCCCCCTGAAGAAGGGTATTCTTTCGACGATGTCATGCTTCTGCCGAACTATTCGGACGTCCTTCCCAAAGATGTAAATGTAAAGACCCGCTTGACAAGAAACATAACCTTGAACATTCCCTTGGTCAGCGCCGCGATGGACACGGTGACCGAGGCCCGTACGGCCATCGCCATGGCGAGGGTCGGCGGCTTGGGATTTGTTCACCGGAACATGAGCATCGAGAACCAGGCCATGGAAGTTGACCAGGTGAAGAAGTCGGAAAGCGGGATGATCATCGATCCAGTCACGATCCATCCAGAGCAGTCGGTCCAGGAGGTCCTCAAGCTGATGGAAAAGTACCGGATTTCGGGACTCCCCGTGACCAAGGGCGACCAACTTGTTGGGATCGTCACCAACCGCGACCTTCGCTTCGAAACCAACATGGAACGAAAAGTGTCCGAGGTGATGACCAGCAAGAACCTAGTCACCGTCCGGGAGGGAATCACCTTGGAGGAATCCAAGAAGATGCTTCACGAGCACCGGATCGAAAAGCTCCTGGTCGTCGATGCCGACGGGCACCTTACCGGGATGATTACCATAAAAGATATCGAAAAAGTCAGAAAATACCCCGACTCCTGCAAGGACGCCATGGGGCGGCTTCGCGTCGGAGCGGCCATCGGGGTCGGCGAGGACATGATGGATCGCACCAAGGCTCTCCTTCGCGCGGGAGCGGACGTCATCCTGATCGACACCTCCCATGGGCATACCAAAAACGTTCTGGACGCGGTCAAGAAAATCAAGCGCGCTTTTTCCGACGTCGAACTAATCGCGGGCAACGTGGCCACCGCCAAGGGCGCCGAGGATTTGATCAAGGCGGGCGTGGACGCGGTGAAAATCGGAATCGGCCCCGGCTCCATTTGCACCACCCGAATCGTCGCGGGAGTTGGAGTTCCCCAGGTGACCGCCATCATGAATTGCCGATCCGTGACCGCCAAGTCCGGCGTGCCCCTGATCGCGGACGGCGGAATCAAGTTCTCCGGGGATTTGACCAAAGCCATAGGAGCGGGCGCCCATTCGATCATGATCGGAGGGCTTTTCGCGGGAACGGAGGAAAGCCCCGGCGAAACCATCTTTTTCCAGGGGCGTAGCTACAAGGTCTATCGCGGCATGGGTTCCCTGGAGGCCATGAAGCAAGGAAGCAAGGACCGGTACTACCAGGGCGATCCAGGCGAAGACCCCGACAAGCTGGTTCCGGAGGGAATTGTGGGAAGAGTACCGTACCGGGGCACTTTGGCGGGAAGCGTCTACCAACTGATCGGCGGATTGAAGGCGGGCATGGGATACGTGGGCGCGAGAAATCTCGACGAACTGCGAGAAAAGGCCCGTTTTATGAGAATCACGGCGGCCGGTCTGAGGGAAAGCCATGTTCACGACGTTATCATCACCAAGGAAGCGCCCAACTATCGATTGGATTAAGATCGACTATATCCGCGAAACCTTCCATAACGGGGAAAAGCCATGACCAATTCGGATTTCGTGCATCTTCACGTGCATACGCAGTATAGCTTGCTCGACGGAGCAATACGGCTCGACCGTCTCATGGAAAGATGCAAGCAGTTCGGCATGCATTCCGTGGCCGTCACCGACCACGGTACCATGTTCGGCGCGGTCGAATTCTACAAAGAGGCGAAAGCGGCCGAAATCAAGCCGATCATAGGATGCGAATGCTATGTGGCACCCCGGCGCCTCAAGGACAAGACTCCCATTGACAAAGCCGGCATGTCTCACATCGTCCTTTTGGCGCGCGACCAGGAGGGGTACAGAAACCTTTGCAAGCTGGCCACCCTCGCCCAGTTGCATGGCTTCTACTACAAGCCCCGTATTGACAAGGAAGCCTTGAAGGCGCACAAGGACGGCTTGGTCGCCCTTTCCGCCTGCCTTCACGGCGAGGTGGCGACTCATCTGAAGAACGGTCGCGTCGATAAGGCCGACGAGGCCGCCCTTTATTACCAAAAGCTCTTTGGCGAAGGAAATTTCTTTCTGGAAGTTCAAAACAACGGCATCGATATCCAGGAAGTCGTGAACGAGGGCTTGAAGGACATGAGCCGAAGGCTTTCCATTCCCTTGGTGGCCAGCAACGACTGCCACTATTTGGACAGGGAGGACGTCCGCGCCCACGACGTTCTCCTGTGCATCCAGACCGGCAAGACCGTCAACGACGACAAGCGCCTGAAATTTCGCACCGACCAGCTTTATTTCAAGTCGCGGGAGGAGATGTGCTCCTATTTCAAGGACTATCCCGGGGCCGTCGAAAACACGGTAGAGATCGCGAACCGTTGCCATGTGGAGTTCGATTTCAAGACCTACCATTTCCCGAAATTCGACACTCCCCCCGGAGAGACGCCCGAAATGCTCTTCGAAAGAGAGGCGCGGGAAGGTTTCGAACGGGTGATGCAAAAGATCCGGAGAAAACGCCCGGACGTGAACGAGGAAGAATACAAAAAGCGCCTCGACTACGAAATAGGCGTCATCAAGGACATGGGCTTCCCCGGGTATTTCTTGATCGTGGCGGACTTCATCCGCTACGGCAAGCAAAACGGCGTACCGGTAGGACCCGGACGCGGTTCCGCTGCGGGAAGTCTCGTGGCCTATTGCCTCGGGATAACCGACCTGGATCCTTTGGAATTCGATCTCATCTTCGAACGCTTTCTGAACCCGTCCCGAATCAGCATGCCGGATATCGACGTGGACTTCTGCATCAACGGAAGGGAGGAAGTGTTCAAGTACGTCGTGAACAAATACGGCGGCGGCGACTACGTCGCGCAGATCATCACTTTCGGAAAACTGAAGACCCGGGCGGTCATTCGCGACGTGGGCAGGGCCATGGGCATCCCCTTGAAAGAGGTGGACGCCATCGCGAAAATGGTCCCCGACGTGATCGGGATCAAATTGAAGGACGCGTTGGAGCAGGAGCCGAAACTGCAAAAAATGATGGAGGAACGCCCGGACATCGACGAACTCATTCAAATCTGCAAGGTGCTGGAAGGTCTTCCGAGGCACGCCTCCACCCATGCGGCCGGCGTCGTGATCGGAGACAAGCCTCTTGTGGAATACCTCCCTCTTTTCCAAGGAAAAAAGGGAGAGGTCGTCACCCAGTTCGACATGAAGATCGTGGAGAAAATCGGCCTGGTAAAGTTCGACTTTCTGGGACTCCGCAACCTGACCGTGATAGCCGACGCGTTGAAGCTGATCGAAAGCCAGGGAAACACGCCGCCGGACTTGGCGGATTTGGACATGGACGACGCCGCCACCTACGAGCTTTTGTCGAGGGGCGACACCACAGGCGTCTTCCAACTGGAAAGTTCCGGCATGAAAGACCTCCTCGTGCGGTTGAAGCCCGCGTGCTTTCCGGACGTCATCGCACTGGTCGCCCTTTATCGCCCCGGACCGCTCGACAGCGGCATGGTTGACCAGTTCGTGGAGAGAAAGCACGGCCGGCAAAAAGTCGAGTACATGGTCCCTCAGCTGGAGCCTATCCTGAAGGAAACCTACGGCGTCATCGCCTACCAGGAGCAGGTCATGAAGATCGCCGGCGAATTGGCCAACTACACCATGGCCGAGGCCGACGGACTTCGAAAGGCCATGGGAAAGAAAATCCAGAGCGCCATGGCGGAGCATCGCGAACTGTTCATGAAAGGTTCCAGGGAAAAACAAATTCCCGAGGACAAGGCCAAGAGCATTTACGACCTCATGGAAACCTTCGGCAGGTACGGGTTCAACAAGTCCCACAGCGCCGCGTACGCTCTCATCGCCTACCAGACGGGATACTTGAAAGCCCATTACCCCGTGGAATTCATGGCCGCCCTGCTTACCAGCGAAATGAACTCCATCGACGGCGTGGTCAAGTTCATCGCCGAATGCAAAAGCCACGACATCAAGGTGCTCCCGCCCGACGTGAACGAAAGCCTGAAGGAATTCGCCGTCGTGGACCAGAAGATTCGTTTCGGTCTGCTTGCGGTGAAAAACGTGGGAGAGGGTGCCATCGATGCCATTTTGGAGGCGCGCCGGGAGAAGAAGTTCGAGTCCCTCTTCGATTTTTGCCAGCGCGTGGATTTGAGAAGAGTGAACAAGCGGGTCATAGAGGCGTTGATCCGGTGCGGCGCCTTCGACTCCACCGGAGCGCGCAGATCCCAAATGATGGCGGTTCTGGAGGAGGCAGTGGATTTCGGCCAGAGGGTCCAAAGGGAACGGTCCGACCCGCAACTGGGGCTCTTCGACATAGGCGGCAAGGATGTTTCCATGATCAACGCGCCGTCCATGCCCAATCTAGCCGAGTGGGACCGCAGCCAACTCCTGGCCGAAGAGAAAGACTCCCTGGGTTTTTATATCAGCGGCCATCCCTTGGAGGGGTACGAGGAAATCCTGGAAAAATTCACCAACGCCGACACGCTTGCCATCAAGGAAATCGTCGATAATAGCGGCGTGCGAATCGGGGGCCTTGTAAAAGGCGTAAAGGTGATCAGGACCAAGAAAGGCGACCCCATGGCGTTCGTTTCCATCGAAGACATGCACGGGGCGGTGGAGACCGTGGTTTTCTCCTCCGTGTACTTGGAAAGCGGGGATTTGCTTGTGGAGGACAATCCGGTCCTGGTCCAGGGGCGAGTGCAAAAGGACGAAAACGCGGTCAAAATCATCGCCGATTCCATCATCAAAATGGACAAGGCGGAGGAAACCTGGACCGCCAACGTGCATGTCAATTTGGACGTGGGGCTTGTCGAAAAAGGAAAGCTGGAAGAGCTTCGCGACATACTGAAGAGGAACTCCGGCTCGTGCAAGGCCCTGCTGCATATTCTGGAGCCAGGCAAGTTCGACACCGTCATCGCCCTCCCGGAGTCGTTGAAGGTAAAAGCCGGCGTCAAACTGACACGGGAGGTTCAAGCGTTGTTCGGCTACAACCCCATAGAAACAAGGTGCTCTGAAATCACGTGCAACATGAACGGGTTGGACTCGAAAAGATACGGAGGAAAGGGAAAAAACGGCCATGACAAATAATCTGAAGACGTACCCGGTTTTACTGGCGGGCGGGACGGGCACGAGACTCTGGCCTGTGTCCCGTCAGCTCTATCCCAAGCAGCTGATCAAATTCATTGGCGAAGACTCCCTGATCCAGGCGACAATCAGAAGGCTTTCGCCCGCGCTTTCCTTCGACGATGTCCGCGTGGTCTGCGGAAACGACCACTTTCACGAGATCGCAAGACACATGGAACAGCTTGGCATCGACCCCGAAGGGAAAATCTTCCGGGAGCCTTGCGGAAGAAACACTGCCCCGGCAATTCTCCTGTCGGTCTTTCACATTCTGGAGAAGGAAAAGGACGCTTTGCTTTGCGTGTTTCCGGCCGACCATGTGATCCGGGACGTGTCCCGATTTCACGAAAAACTTGCCTCGGCAGTTAAGCTTGCCGAAAAAGACAGGATCGTCACCTTCGGAATCAAACCCCAGTACGCCGAAACCGGCTACGGCTATATCGAGGGCGAGGGCTGGCTGGAGGAAAACGCTCTGAAAGTGAAAACATTCAGGGAGAAACCGGACGTTCCTACGGCGGAGGAATACGTAAAGGCCGGAAATTTTTTCTGGAACAGCGGCATGTTCGTGTTCAAGGCCACCGTCATGCTGGAGGAGTTCAAGGCGCTAGCCAAGGATATCCACGAAAGAATGGCGGCCATGTGGAAAATTCATAAAGGCGTCGTGCCAGAGGAATATTCCAGGATGCCCAACACTTCCATCGATTACGCCATCATGGAAAAGACCGGCAAGGCCGCGATTCTTCCGTCCGATTTCGGTTGGAGCGACATCGGTTCGTGGAAATCGCTCTACGACTTTCTTGAAAAGGATGAAAACGGGAACGTCATCGACGGGGACGTGATTGCCCAAGACATCCAAGGCTGTTTTGTGATGGGGCGGGAGCGATTGGTAGCGGCCAATCGCATCAAGAACCTGGTGATCGTCGATACCCCGGATTCGGTTTTCGTCTCCGACATGGATCGGAGCAAGGACGTGAAATCCATCGTAGAAAAGCTAAAGGAGACGAACAGGCCGGAATGCAGGAACCACAACACGGAAACGCATCCGTGGGGGAACCGGACGGTTTTGGAAAAAAGGAACGGCCGGGAGGTTTCCCGGATGGAGATATTGCCGGGGGCGGTCCTGGAGTTTTCCTCCGACGAAACTTCGATCCGACACCTTTTTATTACGCAGGGCTGCGGAGTTTTTACGCAGGGCTGCGGAGTTTTCGCTCAGGGAGAAAAAAAGGGAGACATGGCTGTGGGAGATTCCGTAAATATAGAAAACAAGCAAGCCCGGATAGAAAATGCCGGAGACATTCCCTTGTTATTCTTCTGCATCCAGATTGCAATAGACGGGACCGCCAAATTTTAAAGCCAAAATCGCCAACGAAGAGGTAAAAATGAATCTTTCGGTCCGAGTTTCGATTAAAAGCGCCGCCGCCCTTTTTGTTCTTCTGGCGATAGGCGCCGGTTGCGCTCATCACGTGAAGCTTCCTCCCGAGGACGTATATTCCGTTTATTCCCTCCGCCGCGATTCCGAATCTCCCCTCGAAAAGTTCGGGCCGTTGTTTCTGACATACGACTTCCGCAACGCTTACAATCGAATCGGCAAACCCAAGGCGGAAAAGCAAGAGGATGGAGGCGTGGAAATTTACGTGAACCCGGACGAGCCGGTGATCTATACCATGAAAAAGGATTTTTCCACGTCCAGGGGCGAATACATGAACTTGATCTACCGCGTCCATTTTCCCGAAGTCCCGTTTGGCCTCGTCCCTTTCAATTTGACTGCGGGGAACAACGTGGGTCTCATTGTCGTAATCACGCTGAACAAAGAGCAACGGCCGGTCCTGGTGACGACCGTACATACGTGCGGGTGCTATCTGGCCATCGTACCCACCACCGAGCTTCCCAAGGACGCCCTCCCGGAAGACTGGAAGGACAAAACCCTCGACGTTTACGGCGAAGAACTCCCGCCTATTCTAGACTTCAAGGGGAGAAACGATCCCCGCCTCCTGGTGCATGTTCGGCCCGAGGTCCACAGGGTCATGGATTTGGACGTGGTGGAGGACCGGCATGTTTCGATCTCGGAACTCTACAATGTCGTAACCGCCTCGGTTGAACCGGTTGAAGCCCTCGAAAAACTTCCCTTGAACGGCGAAACGGTCAGTTTCTATCACGAGAACTGTCTTTTGCAGGGCCATGTGAAGGGTTCGGTGAAGCCTTTCGAGACCTTGTTCTTGAGCCTTGTCGCACTCGACCCTTTCGTGGGCGCCGACAAAGCGTACGACGACCCCGAAAAGACGAACAACCCGTTTTACACCAGTTTGAAACCCTGGAACCGGAACAAATCCAACATGTGGTTTTTCGAGAGGTTCCTCGAATTCTGGGGGTGGCGGCTGTGACTTTTTTTCCGATCAAGCGCCTTTCCACGCCTCTATTGCCTCTTGTTCCAAAAGATGCCCTTGTCCGTTGTATCTGGGCGAAAAATGGAAAACGGAAAGCTTCTTCACGCCCGCCTCGCGGGCGACTCTTCCGGCTTGCGCGGCGGTAAGGTGATACTTTTCCCGCGCGACGTCCCGGTGCTTTTCAAGAAAACACGATTCGATGAAGAGATGATCCGCTTTTTTTGTCAAAGCTACGACTTTTTCCCGATTTTTTTCGCTGAATACCGCGTCGGTGACATAGGCGATCTTTTGGCCGGGGGTAACGATTGCGATTTGTTCGACAAGCTCGCCGAGCTTGAAAGCCATGGTTCCATTTCCGTCGCGGGAGATGGCCGCGAAGTCGGAGTTCAAGTCCGCCTTTTCGTAGACGGCTTTTTTAAAACCATTGAGCCAAGGCCCAACGGCCAACCCCATGTTCTCCACTCGGTTCTTGTCGATATTGACGTGGAACCTTTCCGAAAGGCAAAAGGCAAGACAGGGGATGTTGTGGTCGAGAACGGCGTACGAGACGGTAAAAGAGGGCTCCTTGAGCAGGATGCAGCCCTGTGGCGTGTCCGATAAGATTTCTTCCTCTGGGACGAAACCCTCGCTGCAGCGATATCGGCGGGTAATCATGCGGCCGCGGCCGATCTCGGCCGCTTGCAGAACGAAAGGGTACGCGTAATTCCGGACCAGATTCCAGGAATATCCCGCCAGTTTTCCCTCGATGTTATGTAAAAAACCCTCGGGACCGTATAGAAAAAGGGTTTTGTCTCGCCCGAGGAGAATCCTCAATAGCCGGTCGAAGCCGATGAAATGATCCATATGGGTATGGGAAACGAAGACATGCGAAACTTTAAGGATATCCTTCGGGGAAAGAGCAGCCAAATCTCCGACATCGAAAAGGATCGCTCGTTTTTCGTATAAAAAACCGATGAAAAGACCGGGATCGTCGAAAGGGCCGTTGACCGTTCTAGGATGGAAGGACGGCGGCATGTCAGGCGGGCAGAATCTTTTTCACCTGCTTGTGTATGGTGAAATAAATTTCCTCGTCGGACCCGAAAACATCGATGACATCCTTGTGGTTTATGAGCTTTTCGATTACGAAAGCCGTAAGAAACAAGCTGACGACATGAGGCTGGGGAACCACGTTTCTGTAAGGGGCCACTTGATAGTCAATGTCGAAGTCGTCCATGCGCCCCAATTTCTCCAAAGCATGGGCGAGCTGTTCCTCCATCGAGTTTTTGCTGGTTGTTTCCACGAGTTTGTTTTCCACCAGCTTGCTTGCGACGGAGTTGCTCAGTTGGTCGATTAAATCTCTGACGCCGCTGAGCGCTTTCCGGCGTTCGTATTCTTTGGAAGACTCTATTTTGGAGAGAATGCTTGCTTCTCGGGAGCTTGGTCGAAACACTTTCGCCATGAGGCGCCACCTTGCATTTTTGAATGTTGTATCAAGCCGAGTCCGGGTATCCGCCGGATTTGGCAGGGCCATGCTAAACGTCACATATAATAGAATTAAGTTTTATCGATTGCAAGGAAAATATGATCGCGGCGAAATTATGATTTCCCGAGTTCAAGACTGCGCGGCCTGGTCAAAAGCCGATGTCCATGACGAGCAACTGCGCCGTTTTCGAGCCGTTCCACCTGTTCCAGCGGAGCTTGAACACCACGTAATCCAACAACTCGTTTATTTCGATTTCGGGATCGACATTGAAATGAATCGCGTTCAGTTTCTTTCCGGTTTTCCCTCCGACTTGGCTTAGGAGCATGCGGCGGTGACTTTCGCCCACTATCTTCGGCTCGAATACCTTGACGTTCCTAGATAAAAACACGGGTTCGGGATTCTGTGCGCCGAACGGTTTCAATTTTTCCAGTTCGTCGATCAGGAACTCGGAAATATCGTCGAAGTCCAACTCGCAATCGACAGTCAGTTCGGGTGCAAGCTCTCCAGAGCCGAATTCGGCTTCGAAGATTTCCTGGAAAGATTTCCGGAAAAGATCGATATTGGATGTTTTGATTTTGATTCCGGCCGCCATGCTGTGGCCCCCGAAGTCGTCCAACAGAGAACCGCAGCGGCAAAGACAATTGAAGAGGTCGAAACCGGGGATGCTCCTGCAAGAGCCTCTTCCGCTGCCGTTATGGTCCGAGATGAGAATGGCGGGCCTGAAATATTTTTCGGTGACACGGGAGGCCACGATCCCGAGAATTCCCTCGTGCCAGGACGAGCTTGACAAGATAACGGCTTTTTGCCCAGCCTGATCGGGATCGCTTTCCAGGCGCTTGACGACCTCCTCGAAAGCGGCTTTTTCAAGCTCCCGTCTTTGGATGTTCAAATCGTCGAGAAATTTGGCAAGTTCCGCGGCCTGTTCCTCCCGGTCGGCCATCAAGAGCTTCGCGGCCGTATTCGCGTGATCTAAACGTCCGGCCGCGTTCAATCGGGGCGCCAAGCGGAAGGCGATGTCCTCGCTGTCCAACGTGTGCTTGAAAAAACCGCATGCCTTTTCAAGGGACTTGATTCCCACCCTTTTTTGAGCCTGAAGTACGTCAAGCCCCGTCTTTACCAGTACGCGGTTCTCGCGGGCGAGGGGGACGAGATCCGCAACCGTTCCCAAAGCGACCAAGTCGCATAGGTTTTTCAGATTCGGTTCCGTATGACGACGCCAGTACCCTTTGTCCCTGAGGTGTTTGCGAAGGGCGATCGCAAGATAGAAGGCGACTCCTACTCCGGCGAGGTGATTCAGCCCCGACCGGCAATCGGTTCTCTTGGGGTTGACCACGGAGCAGGCATCGGGTAAATTGTCGGGCGCGTTGTGATGGTCGGTTACTATGACGTCTATTCCGGCTTTGCGTGCGGCCTCTACCGCGTTATGGCTGTGGGAGCCGCAATCGACCGTCACGATCAAGCGTACGCCGGGATATTCCTCGACCAGCTTTTTCGTCTGGTCCGCTTTCAGGCCGTAACCTTCTTCCAGACGATGCGGTATATAATAGGAAACGAGAGCCCCGGCTTTCTGCAAAAACTCGAACAACAGGACCGTCGATGTGACTCCGTCCACGTCGTAATCGCCGAAAACAAGGATTTCCTCCCTGTCGAAAATTGCTCTCGCGATTCTATCGACGGCCGACCGCATGCCGATCATGGAAAAAGGGTCGCGCAAGCTATCGAGGGAAGGGGATAGAAACCGGGCCACATCGTCCATGCTCCCAAGATTTCGGTTGGCCAATATCTTGGCCGTTACCGGGTGGCAGCGCAGAGTGTAGAATAGTTCGCGGACAATTTCGGGCGCTGGGTCCAGAATGTTTATTTTTTTTTCCATGGTTATTGAAATACCTTAAATTTGAATTTCTAACAACCTGAAAAATGAATCGGTCTTTCCGAACTCGCTGTTCCGATCGACCGGCGAGGCGATCGAAAATGCCCAAGGAAAAAAGTTCCGCTCCGGGACCCCGCTGCAAAAAAAGGACCTATAGAATCAATCCGTCGAAAATCTGTTTTTTCAGGTTCGTACTCGAAGCCTACGACGGAATGGCCCAGTTGACAACATTGGATCCCGACTTAGGGTTAATAGATGTTTATATTGCTCCCGGGTGCGCGGAAGAATTCGAAGGCCTTGTCTCGGAATTGAAAGGACACATTTTAATGGAAGCGACCGATTTCTCGGAAAACTGAAAAATTATCCACGATGGAAAACAAAAAGCTTTACATATACACCATTGGCTGCCAGATGAATGTGTACGATTCGGAGAAAGTCGCATCCAGTTTGGCGATTCTCGGGTATGGTCAAACTGCGGTTTTGGAAGAGGCCGATTTGGTGTTCCTGAACACATGCACGATTCGGGAAAAGGCGGAACAAAAGGCTTTCAGCTTTTTGGGGCGTTTGAGCAAACTGAAGCAAGCAAATCCCGATCTTGTGGTGGTCGTAGGGGGATGCGTGGCTCAGCAGGAAGGTTTGTCCCTTTTAAAGAGGGCTCCTGCTGCGGATCTCGTGATCGGGACCCGAGCCCTCGGACGGATCAGGGAACATGTCCGGAAAATCGAGAAGGGACGCTGCAAAATCGTCGATGTGGAAATGCTCGAAACAATCATGGAACCCGAGAAAGAACCGGAAGACACTCCTGTCGGCGAAGATCGGGTGAGCGCGTTCGTTACGATTATGACGGGATGCGAGAATTATTGCACCTACTGCGTGGTCCCCTCGGTCAGGGGAAAGGAGATCAGCAGGCGACCCGAAAGCATCGTGGCGGAAATAGAAGGACTGGTCCGGTCCGGCGTCAAGGAAGTCACCCTTTTGGGGCAGAACGTGAACAGTTATGGCTTGAAGCAGGGATATTGCACTTTCGCCGAACTGATAGGGACAGTGAACGGCATTGAGGGATTGACGAGAATCCGCTTTACCACGTCGCATCCGAAGGATTTGTCGGAGGATTTGATGGAGGCTTTCGCCAAATTCGACAAGCTTTGCGGCCATATTCACCTTCCCGTTCAGTCCGGCAGCGACCGTGTTCTGAAAAGGATGAATCGAGGGTATACCCGCGAAAAGTACCTCGAAAAAGTCGGAATGCTCAGAAAAATCAATCCGGGCATTGCCGTCACTACGGATATCATCGTAGGTTTTCCGGGGGAAACGGAAGGAGATTTCGAGCAAACTGCGGATTTGATCGAGCGAGTCTCGTACGACAGCTTGTTCGCGTTCAAATATTCGGACCGGCCCGGAGCCCCGGCCCGAAAATTCACGGGTAAAATACCGGATTCCTTGAAAATGGAACGGCTGAAACGAGTGCTGTCTCTCCAGGAAATAAGCACGATGGCATCGCATCGATCCTTGATCGGGCGTGTGCAAGAGGTTCTGGTAGAGGGTTTGAGCAGGAAGGAGAAAGCGGGGGGCGAGGAGTCCCGGGAGGTGCAGTGGGCCGGGCGCACGACTGGCAATATCGTAGTCAACTTTGAGGCGGCGGAAAGTAATGGTCTGGCGGGGGCCGAAAACTTGACAGGGAGGTTGGTTGGTGTCAAGATCGACAAAGCTCTTCCCCATTCCCTCTGGGGAAAAACAGTCTATATCGAACCCGAGGCACAGGGTTTGAAAGGAGAAACTTATGCTGCATAAAGTCACAATTGCCGGGCTGACGATGGATCCGAACTCGAACACGCCCATAATCATATTGAAATCCGACGAGACGGACCAGGCGATCCCGATTTGGATAGGGTTGCTGGAAGCCACTTCCATCGCATCCGCTCTTCAGAACATAAAGTTCGACCGGCCTATGACACACGATTTGTTCAAGAATTTCCTGGATTACATAAAAATCCAAGTGAGCAAAATCGAGGTGTGCGATCTTAGAGACAATACTTTTTTCGCCAAAATCCATTTCATTTCCGAGGAAGCGTCGTTCAGCATTGATGCAAGGCCAAGCGATGCCATTGCCATTGCATTGCGTTTCAACGCTCCGATTTTCGTGGACGACGAAGTTATCGCAAAATCGAAAGCGGGAGAGGCCAACGGCGAGGCCGAAGTGGCGGATGAAAGCGAGGAGGGGAAAAGGTGGGCCGATTACTTGTCAAATCTCGATCCGGACGATTTTGGAAAATATAAGATTTGAAAACGTCGCAACCGCCGGTTCGCTTAGGTTGATGTCGCGTCGATGCGTGTACGCGGAAGGAGGTGCTTGCGCAAAAAAAGGGAAAGCCCGCAAGGCTTTCCCCGGTTGGTTTCGCGTCAAAGTGCTGCCAATCAGTCTTCGGCCTGTTCCTTTTCTTTGGCGAGCTGTTCGTCGGAGAGGGTCCAGAAGGGAGTGCCGTCGCTAGTCAATCGGACTTTGAATACGTAAAAATCCCCTTTTTTGATTTTCGACGCCATGAAAACATCCTTGCCGTCGATCTCCGCCCACACGCCCCTTAGTTTTATTCGGTCCCCCTTGCTCAAGCCGAGTTGCTCCTTGTCGGCGAACCAAGTCGGGCAAATATGGACGAGTATGGGGTCGTCCTCCTCCGATTCCTTTACCAGGATCGCGGTTGCGGGCGACATTCCCTCCATGGGCGCCACCTCCAAAATTTCCACGACCGTTGCTCTGAATTTATCGAGTTCTGCGGCGTTGTAGTTTTTGTTGTAATCGCTGCCCGCTTCCCAGCCCTTCATGTCGATGGGCGTGTCGCCCGCGTTCACGGATGGCAGCGCCAGCAACAGAATGGAAGCGAAAACGAGAAAGCCGCGAAAAATGCGTCCGGATATCATTCATCCTCCTTTGTTTGTTATGGATTCGAAAAGTGTTGCGTCGAGAGACAACCTACCGATTCGAGTAGTTCTTGTCAAGGACCGCGAAAACGGCAATAACGCGACCCTTGTTAAAGAATGTCCTTGCATGCGACGACTGGGAGAAGATATATTGAACCATTCGGAAGAGCAAGAGCTGCTTTTGCGATTTTTGACAAAAACAACATGGAGATTTTATATGGAAAGCCAATACCCCACCTCGCTCAAAGCGCAGTTTCTGATCGCCATGCCGGGATTGACGGACCCCAATTTCAGCCGAACGTTGACTTGCCTATGCGAACATACCCCGGAAGGAGCCTTGGGGATCGTAGTCAATCGCGTTCACCCTTCCGCCCGCGCAGGGGATATTTTCAGCCAGTTGAAAATCGATGCGGTCTCCGAAGCCATGGAACTTCCGATTCATATCGGCGGTCCGGTTCATTTCGACGAAGTTTTTATCCTGCACGGCCCCCCGTTCGGTTGGAAAGGTTGTTTCCGGATTACGCCGGATTTGGCGTTGAGCAACACCAGGGACATTCTGGAGGCGGTTTCGAAGGGGAATGGCCCCGAAAAAATTATCATAGCGATCGGGGCCGCTGGCTGGGGGCCCGGTCAATTGGAATCCGAAATCGTTCAAAACGCATGGCTTACGGGACCAGTGTCCAACGATGTCATTTTCGACGTACCTATCGACCACCGCTGGAACGAGGCCGTTAAAAAAATGGGCATCGACCCCAATTTTCTGATCGACACTGCCGGTCACGCCTGAACATTGCCTTTTGCGTTTCTTGCCCTCTTTTCGGTTTCTTTTTCAGGCATATCTTGTCGTCTCTTGCGAACGCGGACAATTCGGTGTTGTGTTGTTCCTTGCAGAAAACTATCGCGGATGCATTGTTTGACATGGAGATTATGCCTCTGCAAGTCGAGACTTTCCGCAGGTTCCATCCCTCTTCGACACGCCTTCCGCGACTGCGGCGGCAGGATAGTTTTTGACAATTCCACGGTTTCATTGTATGAAGCAGGCGTTAGGCAAAATGAGAACGCAATTTTGCAAATAATACAGGAAATACAAGAAAAAACAGCAAATTGACCATGAATCCATATTCGAGTCTAAAACAGGACCTTCTCGACCTCAACAGAGACGTTTCACTCCTTTTAAGCAGCGCCAAAAAAATTCCGGGCGTCATGGCAGACAGTTTCTCCAATTGGGAAAAAACCTGCAACGACATTCACAGGCAAATTTCCGAGGAAATCGTCAGGGTCGCGGTAGTCGGCGCCATCAAATCCGGGAAAAGCACGTTTATAAATTCCCTTTTAAAAGACGATTATTTGAAGCGGGGCGCCGGCGTCGTCACCTCAATAGTCACGAAGATCAGAAAAGGCGAGTCCCTTTGCGCGAAACTTTATTTGAAGTCGTGGGACGAGGTCAACGAAGACCTTGGGCAGGCGCTGGTTTTATTCCCGTCGTTCGAGAGACCGTCGGACTCCGGTTCGGTGGACATCCGACGGAAAAGCGATCGCGAGGAGCTTGAAAAAGCTCTGGGTTCCTTGGGAACGGAGTTCCTGTTCACGCAAGACGCCAGAAACGTGAACAGCGTCCTGATTTCCTCCTATCTCTCGGGATACGACAGGGTGAAAAATACCATGTCCATGGATACGAAGGTCATGGAGTGCGGCGAAGAGGATTTCGCCAAGCATATGGATTTCGCCGGCGACGATTCCATGGCGGTCTATCTGAAGGACATCAGACTGGAAATCGTCGATTTCCCCATGGACCCCAGCATCGAAATCGCCGACTGCCAAGGAAGCGATTCTCCAAATCCGCTCCACTTGGCGATGATTCAGGACTACATGCTGAGAACGCACCTCATCGTCTATGTCATCAGCAGCAGGACCGGGCTTCGAAGAGCAGATATCAAATTCCTTTCCATGATACGCAAGATGGGAATTATCGACAATGTCATCTTCGTAATAAATTGCGATTTGAGCGAGCACGAATCCATGGAAGACCTTTCCGCCCTGATTAAAAGGACGAGCGACGAAGTGGCCATGATCAAACCGGAGCCGGAGATCCATACGTTTTCGGCGCTTTGCGAGCTTTTCAAGGCGAACGTGGCGAAATTATCGGAAAGGGACACAGGAAGACTCTGGCAATGGCAAAAGGAAAAGGACATGTCCGACTTTTCCGAACGGCAATACGATTCTTTCAAATCCTCCCTGACTCGCAAATTGACGTCCGAGAAATATTTCCTTCTTTTGAAAAACCATTTGGAGCGCATGGCCGTCGTGGCTTCCGGGCTTCAGGGTTGGATCGGGGTCGGAAAGGACATTCTGTCCCGCGACGCGCGAAGCGCGTCCGAAATAACCGCAAAGGTGAAACAGCACCAGCGGGGCATCACGCAGATAGAGTCGGTGATCAAAAACACGCTCGACGGCGCCGTAGACAAGCTCAAAACGGATTTGAGAAAGGAATTGGACAGTTTTTTCGACGTCCGGTACGGAAGGACTACGGTAAAGGCCATGGATTTCATTCGCGACTATCGAGTACCCTACGAAAAGTGCGAGGAGCGACTGGCGTCCGCCGGATTCACTAACACCATGTACTACATTTTCCAGGATTTCAAGCAGAGCTTGGATTCCTTCATGACGGAAAGCATCAATCCCGAGATCATCTTCTTTGTCAGGGATATCGAAAAGAAGACCATCGAGCGCCTGATGCTGACCGCGAGACCCTACGACGGCCTGATACAGGAAGCATTGACCGAATACAACCAAACCATGGGATCCTATGGTATCGATCTGCACGATCAATCGGGTCCGTTGGAATTTCCCGATCTGGAATCCATCAAAAACCTGTCTGATCTTGACTTTCCTCCCGCAAGGGCTTCGTTGACTTATTCCACCAGGATCAAGTCCGAGGCCGTTATGCGATTGGGCTATCATCGGTTCACGGGATTCGTTCGAAAATTGTTCAAACGCCCGCAAAAGGACAAAACCCTCCAGGCTTTCGAAGCTTTGGAGGGAGGCGTGACTAGGCTCAAGCGCGAAACGGAGAAATCCATCGAGTACCATTTCAAGGATTACCGCGAAAACATCAAGTTCCAATACGTCTTCAAGCTGGTGGACGCAGTTTCCAATGCCCTCTACGAGGCCCTCCGGAACAGGTTCCAGGCATACGTGACCGACTTGTCCAGGCTTGTCGGCGGAATAGAGGAGCACAGGGAGGACAAGGACTGCGCAAAAGTCATGCTGGGGGAATTGGAAAAGGCCGCGCTTGGTCTGCACGAAAAGATTGTTCGATCCAGAAACGAAATCGGCCAGGCTGTCCGGCTGGATTGATTTTCGGAGAGGCTTCGGGCGTTTGCGCGGAGGCTGCATTTAAGGAAATTCGAAATCGTTGACAAACCCGAACCGGGCAAAAGGAGGAATGCTATGAATGAAAACTCGACCCGTGTCATTGCCGTGGCGAACGAAAAGGGAGGGGTGGGCAAAACCGTCACAGTCATCAATCTGGGGGCGGCCCTGGCCCGGGAGGGAAAGCGGGTTTTAATCATCGACATGGACCCCCAAGCCAATGCGACCAAGGGGCTCGGAGTCGACGTTGGCGAAGACGAATCGAGCATTTACGATCTTCTGATCGATCCCTCGTCTTTTTACGCCGACGAACTGATTATGCAAACGCAATGGAAGGGACTGCACGTAATTCCGTCTCATGTGGACCTTGCCGGAGCCGAGATCGAAATCGCCGACGTCGAAGGGAGGGAAAACAGGCTTTGGGAAGTATGTCAACCCATCGCGAAAGATTTCGATTACATCTTCGTAGACACCCCGCCCAGCTTGTCCCTTTTGACGGTGAACGTTCTGAATTTCGCAACGGAGGTGATTGCGCCTTGCCAAACCCAACCATACGCCTACGGCGCCCTCAAGGAACTGTTCGAAACCATCGAACTTGTCCGGAAGGAAACGCACCCCGACTTGCGGGTGCTGGGAATACTGCCGACCTTTTTCGACGGAAGGACCAAGATCAGCCAAAATATTCTCCAAAAGTTGAAGGAGAACGAAAAATACAAGGATTATGTTTTCGATACCGTCATCCGTGTCAATACGACCATCTCGGAAAGCGCCGAAGTGGGAAAACCCGTGGTTTTCTATCGTTCGGGAAGCTACGGCGCCAAGGATTATATCAGCGCGGCGCGCGAGTTGGCGGGCAGGCGCCCATAATCGTGTCTGGCCGACTCAATAGATTTTTTTCTTGTAGAGTCCGAGGCTGTTGGTTACGACTGTTACACTGCTGAACGCCATGGCAAGCGCCGCCAAAATTGGATGAAGGTGGCGCAGAAATCCCGGAAGGTGTTCGAAGGGATACAAGACGCCCGCCGCTACGGGAATCAAAATGATATTGTAGATAAAGGCCCAAAAGAGGTTTTGCTTGATCGTTCTCATGGTGGCTCTGCTCAGCCATATCGCCTTGGACACTCCGGTGAGATTGCCGCTGGAGAGAATCACGTCGGCGGTTTCGATGGCCACGTCCGTTCCCGATCCGATCGCAATGCCCACGTCGGCCTGAGCTAGGGCCGGAGCATCGTTGATCCCGTCGCCGACCATCCCGACTTTGGCCCCGCCGCTTTGAAATTCCTTGACCTTGGAGGATTTGTCCTCCGGCCGGACTTCCGCTGCGATCTCGTCGATACCCACCTGATCCGCGATTACTTTGGCCGTTTGGTAATTGTCTCCGGTGAGCATTACCACCTTCAATCTTTGATCGTGGAGTTCCTTGATCGCTTGGAGGGATTCGGGTTTCAGCGTGTCCGAAACCGCGACAAGCCCGGCAATTTCGCCTTCCTTGCCGACGACCATGACTGTTTTTCCCTCCTCCTGAAGCCGTTCGATATCTTTTTGTACCGAATCCATCTCAAACCGAAGCTGCCGAAACCATTGGGGTTTTCCGGCGAACACCATTCGTCCGCCCACGACGGCTTCGACTCCCAGACCTGCGGACGCCCTGAAATCCGTCGCCTTTTCCAACTGCATTTCGCGGGATTTGGCCTCTTTCACGATCGCCTTTCCCAGCGGATGCTCCGACCCTTGTTCGACGGAGGCGACCAGTTTCAACAGTTCCATTTCGTCATGGTCAGCGGGGGAATACGGAACCAAATCCACCACGGCGGGTTTTCCGCGGGTGATGGTCCCCGTTTTGTCCAAAACGACCACGTCGAGTTTTGTAGTCGCCTCTAGGGCTTCGGTCCTTTTAAAAAGGATGCCCATTTCGGCGCCTTTGCCCGTACCCGCCATGATCGCGGTCGGAGTCGCCAAGCCCAGCGCGCATGGACAAGCGATGACCAAAACCGCAACCAGTCGAATCATGGCAGGAACGAAATCCCCGACCAAGAACCACCACGCCAGAAAAACGGTGAATGCGATAACGATTATGCCCGGCACGAAAACCGCCGCCACCCGGTCCGCCAGCGCTTGTATGGGCGCTTTCCCCCCCTGGGCTTCCTGAACCAGACGGATGATCTGCGCCAAGGCAGTCTCTTTGCCCACGCGGGTTGCCGTAAAAGTCAGGACGCCTTCCCCGTTTATGGTCCCGCCTACCACGGAATCCCCCGCCTGCTTGTCCACGGGCAGCGGTTCTCCAGTCAGCATCGATTCGTTCACCGACGACCTTCCGTCCAATACGATTCCGTCCACGGGAACCCTTTCCCCCGGTCTGACCAGAACCGTGTCTCCCTCCTGAACCTTCTCGATGGGGATTTCCTTTTCCACGCCGCCGATCAGAACGGAGGCGGTTTTCGGGCGAAGCCCCATAAGTTTACGAATCGCCCCGCCCGTTTTGCCTTTGGTTCGGGCTTCGAGCATTTTGCCCAACTTGATCAAAGTAATGATGACCGCAGATGTCTCGAAATAGACATGATGGCCCAACGCCGGCGAAAAAAGCACCGCCACCGAATAAACGTACGCCGTCGTCGATCCCATCGCCACAAGGACGTCCATGTTGGCGCTTTTGTTCCTGAGGCTTTTGAATCCACCGACGTAATAGTCCCATCCCGTGTAGAACTGCACGGGAGTGGCAAGGGCGAAAAACAACCAGTTGACCCAGAGAGCGTGGCTCCATTGGCCGATCAGCTGAAAGTCCCTTCCCATGCTGAGGACGAACAGCGGAAGCGCGAACACTACGCCCGCGAGGAACTTGTATGTTTGATCCCTGATTTCCGCGTTGCGGGCCGCTTGTTCCGCGTCTTCCTCGCCCATCTCGCCCTCCCCGGAGGAAATGGCGACGAATCCGGCCTGGTCTATGGCATGGAAAATGTCGTCCAGGCTGGAAATGGAGGGTATGTACTCGACCGAAACTCTCTCCGACGCGAAATTGACGGATGCCTCCGTAACTCCGGGGACTTTCCTGCGCAGCGCGCGCTCTATGTTCGTGGCGCAGTTGACGCAAGTCATTCCCGTCACGCCGAATTCGGCCCGAGCGGCGGGAACTCCGAATCCAGCCGATTTGATTTTTTGGACGATATCGGCCGTCTTAATCTTTTTGGGATCATGGGTGACGGAGGCGTTCTCGGCCGCGAAATTCACGGAAGCGTCCGAGACGCCCTCCAGCTTTTTCACGGCGCGCTCGATGTTCATGGCGCAATTGGCGCAACTCATTCCCGTGATCGGTATGGTGGTCTTTCGTTCGTTCATGGCGATAAACTGCTATGGTTTACGGTTCACGCGGCTGGATAGTTGATTTCCTTCAGCTTGTTCTTTATCGATTCCAGCGTGGCCGGAGATTCCCACTGCACGGTGATGATTTTGTCGTTGGGAACGCCTTCCACCGACCTGACGCCGTCCATCTCGCCCAATTCCTCCCTGATGGCGTTCACACAGTGTCCGCAGGATATTTTGGGTATTTTGAGAGTTTCCTTTTCCATTTCCATTCCTCCTTGTTGAAAAGCTTCGGTGCGATCTTTTTGGTTTGTTCCGAATCGGGAATACCCGTTGTCTTATCGTTAGTCGAAAACCAAGTAATCGATGATATGGCCGAATCGGGCGACTGTCAAACGCTGAAGCCGCTCGAATCCGATCTGAGTCTTTCGAGATTGTCGCGGGCGAATTCGATGCCCGGATCCAGTTCCAATGCGATTTCATAGTATCGAATGGCCTCTTCCTTTTTCCCCAGTTCACGGTAGTTGGAGGCGATGTTCGCGTAATCGATGGCGGAGGACGGATTCAGTTTCAGGATTTTCTCGAAGGATTCGATGGCTGCCTCGTGATTTTTCATTTTGAAATGGCAAAAGCCCATAAGATTGTGGATATCGGTTCTCTCCGGATCGGCTTCTGAACCTCTTTCCAGTGTTTCCAAGGCGGTCCGGTACTGCCCCATTTCCTTTAGGCACAGCCCCGCGTACGAATAGACGCTCGGAACGTCTTCTTTGGTCGGCCCAAGCTCCAATGCGCGTTGAAATTCGGAGAGGGCCGCCTTGGGGTTCCCGATAGCCAAGCGGCTCGTGCCCAGATAGAATTTTATGTAGTATTTGTTTGGAAGAATCTGGTCGGCCTGCTCCAACCGGGCCAACGCCTCGAGCGGATGGAAATTTTCGGCGACCAGCTTGGTCGAAAACATGCCCACGCTGGTTCCCATGGCCCTTTCCCTGAAATGTGCCCCGGGAACGACGGTATAGAACGCAGGAATTTGGAGTTTCGGGTGGGTGGTTTCGATCGCGAACACTTCCATGTCGTTTTGTTTCAGAGCAGATACAAGATTTTGGACTTCCACCTTTATATTGTCGTCGGAAAGGTCGGCGAGAGAACCAAGGGCGACCGTTTTTCCAGGACGCATGATGAAATCCGGCTGGGAGAGGTCGGAGAATTTGGGAAGGCCGCTTGCGACGTAATTGGATCCAGTGTTGAAGTCGCCACCCAGCTGGGCCGTTTCAGTCAGCGCGCGGCTCAACGATTTTTCGGGGGAGGGGGTGGTACCGGCTGTCCAAACGATTTCGCTTCTTTCGGGGAAAGTGGAGGGGTCGTAAGCCAGCACGCCGACGGTGGGGATTCCCGTTTCGAGAGAAAAATCGGATATGAACAGTTCGATTCCGGCTCTTTTGTATTTCCCGAGCATTTCCCCGACCAGAGGATCTGTGGCGCCATCGACGGAGATCAGGGGCGCCTTGATCCTGTCGCGGCTGACAATGGCCGACACGTGCCTTTCCACCACTTCGCATATGCCTTGGCAAAGAGCCTCCTCTCGACAGTTGCCGGCCGACGGCCCGTTGAATTCGTTGATGGCGAAGAACCAATCGAAAGGGATCAGCACCGGTTTTTCCGCTGTAAGACTGTAGCCCCAGGTCCATTTAATGGGGATGGTTTCGAAAACTTTGCGCGCGAGGGCAAGCTCGCCGGATTGGTCGTGAACCGATTTCGCTATGGTTTCGAAAGGCATGGCTTCGTTTTGGACTTCGGAGAAAGTCGCGGTCCTGAAATTCGAGGGATCGGCGTAAAAACTGAAGAAACTGAACCTTTCCGCCAGTTCCATCACGGCGCTGGCTTCCGCCTGCCGCAGCGTGCCGCCCTTGCCCATTTGTTTTTTCGTGCCGATGACCCGTTCGGCGTCCCGACCGCATACGCTGAAAAAAACGGGTATGTCAAGGCGTCCGTTGTCGATTCGGACGGTGGATTCCAATATGTCGAGATCGATCTTTTTCAGTCTTTCCCTGAACCGGCGAACCGTTTCGTCCGGGGAGACGATCTTGTCCTGGTCCGCAGTGAACGTTTTGAAGGCGTCTTCAAGGCGTATGGAATAGGGGCGTATTGTCAAGGACATGCTTTACCTCCGGTAATCCTGTTAAAATTGCTCCATGTTCAAGGGCTCGTTCCAAATGTTTTCGATAAAAAACAACAAACAAACAATATTGTCATTGACCGATGCTTTGCAATCTGGTATTTGAATGTTTCTTTTCGTGGGGATGTAGCTCAGCTGGGAGAGCGCTGCGTTCGCAACGCAGAGGTCGGGGGTTCGAATCCCCTCATCTCCACTCTTCATTTCCGTCTTCTTGCTCATTGCATCCTTCCATTCCGTTTCTGCGCGGATACTCTGTACGCAAGCCGAAAAAGACGATTCGGCTTGACATGAAGAGACAACGGTCGAATAAAAGTCTTTAACGAAAGATTGGAACAAAAAAACACCGAGATTGTTTCCTAGAAAAGTTTTTTTCGTTGATTTGTCCAAAATAATTTCGTATATATCGCGGTTAATCGTTTTTGAACGAAAAACATTAATGAGGTCCCGATGATCGCAATAACCCAATCCGTGTTGTCCCCCCCCGTAATCAAACCTGTTCGTCTCATGTTGTGCGGTTTGGTCTTGCTCGCCCTTTCGAGTTGCGCGGGCACCAAAGAGCCGCCCGAGGCGATTCCGTTGGGAAAAGTTTTGGTGCTTCCCTTCGAAGACATGTACAAGGTGTATGGAAAGGACGTCAGTTTCAAATGTCCTCTCTGCGGAGCCGTTCATATGATCGACGAGGTGGACGAGGGGGCAGACACTTTTTTGACCGAGCGTTTCTTCGAGAAGCTTCGCGAAAAACGCAAATTCGAACTGGTAGGGCCCGGACAGGCGATAGGCGCGAGGTCCGCCCTCATGTCGAACGAGGGCATGGCCCTTGACGAAAAAGAACTCGTTCTTGAGACCGCCCGGAAAGTTTCCGCCCAGGCGGTTGTCGTAGGCCAGGTTTTCCGGTTCAAGGAACGCGAAGGAACTTCCTACTCCGTTCAAAGCCCTGCGTCCGTCGCATTCGATATCCTCCTTTACAACGCCGGCGACGGACGGTTGCTGTGGAGCGGCCATTTCGACGAGACCCAGCAGGCGTTGACCGAAAATCTGTTCAACATGAGCGCCTTCGTAAAAAGAGGAATCAAGTGGCTCACCGCGCGGGAATTGGCGACGGACGGTCTTGATCGTTTGCTGGAGACCTTCCCCGAAACTCCGAATTGAAAAAACTATAGTCCCGGTCATATGACTTGATGCTAACCTTATTAACATAATTGGTAAGAAAAGTATCAAGTCATTTGATCGGGACCATAATCAAACGAACCGCGCTGCCCATCCGACGACAAATCGAATCGTTCTCCTGAACCGGAACCGGGTATGCTATTCGCCCTCTCGGGTTTTTCATTGACAAATTCTCATTTCGGCGGCGCAATATGACGCTTGACATAAATTCGATGCGTTATTAGTTTCTCCGGGTTCGGACGACTGGTCCAAAATCAAAAATCGCCAACGCCTGAAAATGGGACAGAAAGGAAAACGACTATACGAACATGAAACAATAAAAATCATTTCATCTAAACGAATTCCTTCCGTTTTTCCCTGAAAAAAAGTCAAAACCCGCAAGGGAGGGCGTTGTTCTTGGCAGGCTTTACAATTCCAGAGGATAAGATATCCGAAATTCAAAACAGCGTCGATATTGTCGATATCGTATCCGAGTCGGTCCTTTTGAGGCAAGCCGGCCGGAACTACCAGGGGCTGTGCCCGTTTCATTCGGAAAAGACGCCGTCGTTCAGCGTAAACAGGGAAAAACAGATGTTCTATTGTTTCGGTTGCGGAGTCGGAGGAGATGTATTTAATTTCTTGATGAAGCGCGACGGCCTTGGTTTCGCCGATGCGGTCGAGATTTTGGCCCGCCGGGCGGGGATTGAACTCCCGGAGCAGGACCTGAGCCCGGAAATGAAGAAGCGGATAGAAGAAAAAGAGAGCATTTTCGCCGTCAACAAGGCCGCTTTGGATTTTTTCAGAAGCAACTTGCGAGGTCCCGCCGGTCGCGCCGCGAAAAAATACTTGGAAGACAGAGGTTTCAACGACGAAGCCATCGAAGCTTTTCAATTGGGGTTCGCCCCCAGAGGATGGGACAACCTGGTCGGGTTTTTAGTCCAAAAAAAGGCTAGCCTGGAGGTTGCCGAAAAAGGGGGGCTCGTTGCGCCCAGACGTTCGGGAGACGGTTATTACGACAGGTTCAGGGACAGGATAATTTTTCCGATTTTCGATGCGCGAAAGCAGGCGGTCGGCTTCGGCGGACGGGTCATGGACGATTCCGTGCCCAAGTATCTCAATTCGCCCGAAACGCCCGTTTTCAACAAGGGACGAAACCTATACGGATTGCATTTGACCAAGGGAGCTTGCCGAAGTTTGGAAACGGTATTCATGGTCGAGGGATACTTCGATTTGATAGCCTTGTACCAACACGGAATAAAGAATGTCGCGGCGACGTTGGGAACTTCGTTGACGACGGATCATGTGAGGCTTTTGAGAGGGTTCGCCAAAAGGGCGATTCTGGTTTTCGACTCGGATGAGGCCGGGGCGAAGGCGGCCGGTAGAAGCATCCCTCTTTTCAAAAAGGAAAACATCGAAGTTCGGGTCATGTCGCTCCCGAAGGGTCACGATCCCGATACCTTCGTATTCGAGTTCGGGGCCGACGCGTTTATGAAAGCATCGGAAAAGGCTCTCGGAGTCATGGCATTTCTTACCGAGGCCGCCGTCGCCAAGCATGGTTTGTCGGTGGAGGGCAAATTGGCGGTCCTTAATGAGATGAAGGAGCATCTGGCGAGTGTCTCCGACCCCGCCGCGCGCTTTTTGTATACAAAGGAGCTTGCCCATAGGATAGGCATCGACGAAAATGCCGTTTCGGCGAGCATCCGAAAATCATCCGCGAAGAACGAAAATGCATATCGACCCTCGGAAACAATGCCCGTAGAGCCAGAAGGCTGGTTCGGAGCGGCAGAAGAAAGCGCGGCGACCTTGCGAGAAAAGCCTCTGCCCAAAACCGAAAAGAAAATCGTCGCGATGATGCTCCAGTGCCCCGAAATGTTGCCGGATATTGTAAGGTTCAACGTGCTGGATTATTTTGAGAACGAGAATTTGAAATTGATCGGAAAAGCCATAATCTTGAACCATGACGCGAACGGTTCCGCCAGGACGGAGCCGTCGGATCTTTTTTCCTTGCTCGAAAACGATAGGCAAAGAAGCTTGGCCGCGTCTCTGGCCATGGAAGACGAGGACTACTGGATAGAAAGCGAAAGTCGCAAGCGTCAACTGATCTTTCAGTTCATCGAAGCGGGAAGACTCGGGGTCGAGAAGGCTCTGATTGAAAAAATCAAGGACGCGGAATCGAGGGACGACATGGCATTGTTGTCGAAACTGCTGTCGGAGCGTCAGAAATTGGCGCTGGCCTGCCAGGAACAAAGAAGGGCGTTTTTGGGAAAGACACCAAACGTTAACCGTTAAAAATAATTAAGACCCTGTATTATTCAGGAGGCGATGCTAAATGACGAAAAAAGCCGCTACGGAAGATAAAGACATACCCAAAGTCGATGAAAAGACGGTCAGAGAACTCATAGACAGGGGAAAGGCTCAGGGCTATTTGACTTACGACGAGATAAACGAGGTCCTGTCAGAAGAAATGCTTTCCGCAGAGCAGATCGACGAAACATTCGCCATGTTCGACGACGTGAACATCGAAATCCTTGACGATAATAAAAAGGAAAAAAATTCCGATATAATCAAAAAGAAGCGTGCCAGGCAAGTGGACGATCCGACGCTGACGGAATTCGGGACCGTCACAGACCCCGTAAAGATGTATCTTCGGGAAATGGGAATGGTCACCCTTTTGAGTCGCGAGGGCGAGGTCACGATCGCCAAAAAAATAGAGGCCGGCGAACAGGAGGTCTTGAAATCCTTGCTGGAGACGGTCACGGGCGTGGATTGCATCTTGGATTTGGGAAGGCATATCGAAAAGGGGGACCTTCGCCCGAAGCATGTGCTAAGGGATATCGACGAGGGCGATTCCTTCATGGACGATTCCTCTCAGGTCGATCTTTTCATGGACACCCTGAAGAAGATAAGGGTGCTTAACGAGGAAAACGAGCAATATCGTGAAAAACTGTTCAAAGAGGACTTGGACGCGGACGAACAAAGAAAGATCAGAAGAAGCATCGCCAGAAGAAGCAACAAGATTTTCGAGGCATTGAAAGACTGGCGTCTTGAAAGCAGCGTGATCGACAAGGTGGAAAAAATCATACGCCGCCAGATCGAATGGTTCGACTCCATGAACAAGAAGCTGCAAGTTTACGCCGAAAAGCTGGATGCGTCCGTTTCGGACCTGAAGGACAATCTTCCGAGTCCCGAGGCGTTCGTCCAATGGGCAAGGCAACGCAGCGACGTGGGAGAGGAGGAACTATCGGCCTTGTATGTTGAATTGAAGGCCATGGTGAACAAGATTGCCGAAAAGGAGTACGCCATCAAATCCGGAAGCCGTACTCTGAAAAGAGTCATGTCGGGAGTGGACGAGGGGCGCGAAAAGGCCAAGCAGGCTAAAAGCGAATTGGTGAAGGCGAATTTGCGTCTCGTGGTCAGCATCGCCAAGAAATATACCAACAGGGGGCTTCAGTTTTTGGATTTGATCCAAGAGGGCAACATCGGATTGATGAAGGCGGTGGACAAGTTCGAATATCGAAGAGGATACAAGTTCAGCACCTACGCCACTTGGTGGATTAGGCAGGCGATCACGAGAGCAATAGCCGACCAGGCCCGTACCATCCGAATTCCGGTACATATGATAGAAACCATCAACAAGCTGATTCGCACGTCGAGGTATCTTGTACAGGAACTGGGAAGAGAACCCAAGCCCGAGGAGATCGCCCAGAAAATGGAAATTCCATTGGAAAAGGTCCGCAAGGTGCTGAAAATAGCCAGGGAACCCATTTCCTTGGAAACGCCTATCGGCGAGGAGGAAGACAGCCATTTGGGAGATTTTATCGAGGACAAGAAGTTCATGCTTCCCTCCGACGCCGCCATCAGCCAGAATTTGGCGGAACAGACCCGAAAGGTGCTTGCCACGCTTACGCCTCGCGAGGAAAAGGTGTTGCGCATGCGTTTCGGCATCGGCGAAAAGGCGGATCACACCTTGGAGGAGGTCGGTCAGGATTTCGCGGTCACGCGCGAAAGAATTCGTCAAATCGAGGCCAAAGCACTCAGGAAATTGAGGCACCCCACGCGGAGCCGAAAATTGAAAAGCTTTATCGACACATAACCGCTTGACAAAATCGAATTCTCTCGATATTTACACAAAGTTGTTTTGGGGATGTCGATTTGAATTCGATCACGGGCACGGTCGGTTTCCAAAAAAGAGATTCAACCGTGCGGCTCCAAGGGCCCATAGCTCAGCTGGCAGAGCCACCGGCTCATAACCGGTCGGTCCCTGGTTCGATCCCAGGTGGGCCCACCAAACCAAACCCGTAGCGGCGTGTAAGAATGTAATTCGTTTGGAATAATGAGAGGCTTTGTCGTTCAATATAACATATTGCACATGACTTTCCGCGAAACCGGGTTCCAGACCGCGAATCGGAGGGCGGCGGCAACCGATGCGAACATCTGACGAGTCCTCGGAAATAAGTTTGAAAGGCGTGGTGGAGTTCGAGAACCACGCCTTTTTTGCTTTTCGAACATTGCGATGCTCCATGGCGAAAAGTCTGCTTGGTTCTTTCGAACCGACGGGTGCGAGACATGCGGAAAGGATCCCCTGAAATGAAAAAAACACGGGCGACTGTCGACGATGTCATAGGAATCATGAACGAAATCGCTCCGCCGGGGCTTGCCGAAAGCTGGGACAACGCGGGGCTTCAGGTCGGCGACCGCGGGTGGAGCGCCAAGAGGGTTCGAGTAGCGCTGGATCCCCTCTTCGAGGTCGTGGAGCTGGCTTGCCGCGAAAAAGTCAATATGCTGATCGCCCATCATCCTCTCATTTTTCATCCTCTGAAGCAACTCGACCTTTCGACGCCCTCCGGCAAAATCATTCGCATGGCTCTGGAAAGCAAGCTGGCCGTCTTTTCCGCCCACACGAACCTGGACAGCGTCCATGGTGGACTCAACGACTATCTTTCGGAGCTGATTGGCCTGAAGAACGTAAAACCGCTTCAAGTCTCGGAAAACCCCGAAGCATACAGGCTTTCTTCGGCCGAAAACTCGGGACTGGGACGAATCGGAGAACTCGACTCGCCCGTTTCTCTGCGAAAATTCGCGTTCCACCTGAAGGAAAAACTTGGGCTTTCGTACGTCAGGGTGGCGGGGGACCCGGAGCTTGAGGTCGAAAAGGTCGCGGTTTGTTCCGGAAGCGGCTCCGGTCTCATGAAATCCTTTTTTGCGTCGAGTGGCCAGGTTTATGTGAGCGGCGACCTGCATTACCATGACGCGAGGGATGTCGAAGCTTCGGGCAGAGGACTTGTGGATATCGGACATTTCGGCTCCGAGCGAATCGTAAGGGAGCTTTTGGTCGACAGACTTCAAGGGGAATTCGACCGGAAAGGTCTCGATGTGGTCGCGGAGGCGTGCGAACTCGAAACGGAGCCTTTTATACTGGTATAAACCTACGAAGAGTCGGCTTATCAAATGCAAACAACGAAAAAAAATACCGGAAAAGTTGCGGCTTCGATCAGCAAGGAACAAATATGGCTGCTTGTCGAATTTCAGGAAACGGGGATTCAAAAGGACATCGCCTTGGCCAAGCTCTCCGGCGCGCCTTCCAAACTGGCGGCTTTGGATAACGAACTGGCAACTTTTCAAGCCGCTTTGGACGAATTGGAAACGCGTTCGGGCGAATTGAAGAAAAAGTACCGGGAAAACGAAAGCGAGGTTCGCAGCGAACAAAGTCGGGAGAAAAAAAAGCAGGAACAATTGAGGGCGGTCAAAACGAACAAGGAGTACCAGTCGATGCTGAAGGAAATAGCGGACCTGAAAAAGAAGATTTCCGGAATGGAGGACGAGATGCTCCTGATTCTGGACGAGCAGGAGCATCTGGAATCCGCCCTTGCCCAAAAAAGAAAAGAGAAGGAGAGCTTGATCTCCAAGGTGGAGGGCGACAGGCAGGCCATCGAGCGCGAGCTTGAATCCTTTCGAAAGAAAGCGGCCGAGTTGGGCGAAAGAATGAACGAGATCGGAAAAAAAATCGACGGCCGTCTTTTCGGCAAGTATGCTTGGGTTCAAGGCCGCGTGGGCCGTACGGCGATCGTTCCGGTAAAAAGGGCCGTTTGCCAGGGGTGCCATCTCAATATTCCTCCCCAAATGTTCAACGAGCTGCAACGATGCGACAAGCTCGAGTTTTGCCCCCATTGCCAAAGAATCATATATTGGAACGACGGGTCGGAGCAGTCCTGGCGATCGCCGGACCGGCCGCAAGGCGGTTCGGAGGAAAGTCCGAACACCGAAGGACAGGGCGCTCCCTAACAGGGAGTCGCGGCGACGCGAAGGAAAGTGCAACAGAAAGCAAACCGCCGGCTGGGCGTCCCGTTCCAGGGACGTGCTTGCCGGTAAGGGTGAAACGGTGCGGTAAGAGCGCACCAGTTCCCCGGGCGACCGGGGAAGCTAGGTAAACCCCGCCCGGTGCAAGACCAAATAGGGGAATGTTCGAGGATGGTCCGTCCGAGTTCCCGGGTAGGTCGCAAGAGACGTCGAGCGATCGGCGTCCATAGATGAATGATCGCCGCCCGCGTCCGGGGCGACCCGGAGCGTGGAACAGGATTCGGCTTACGGACTGCTTCGGCCCGTTTTCAATTGATTGCGTTTGATTTACGATTTTGTCGGATAATGGAAAAGATGATCGTCAAGAAACCCGGGAGCGAACTTACCTTCAAGCAAAAAGCCAGGATTTTCTCCCACGAATATTTGATGCTATGCAAATATTTGTCGAGTTCCGAGGCCGAGACCTACTCGTTCACGAAAAAGCTGTATTCCAAGTTGATCTCGTCGTCGCAACTGGTGGAGGATTTCCTGGATTTCCACGGCGCCAAGAACAACAAGGACTGGTATTTCTATCGCGAGCTTTCCGCGGCCGTCAGACATTTGAGCCTCGGCGGATATTCCCAGAACCACATCATGAACCGGTTGAGCTTTTACGACCTGCCCAATTCGGAGGAATTTCAAGCCGAAGGCCAGGCGACCTTCGATTTCATGACCCTGTCTCTGAGAAAGCTCGCTCCGGTGATCCTGGATGCCGCTAGAAGCTTGGATATCGAAATCCCGGACGAATGTTTCGACTACAACGATTTTCCCGCCGTCACCACCGACGAAATGCTGGAGTACAACATCGACGACGTCAACCATGATCAGCAGAAAAAGATGATCGTCAGGATCGCCAGCGAGTTCTTGTCCATCGCCTCGAATTTCGATCAATTGGGATTCTACGAACCCTTTACCCTCGAAAAGATTCTGAGCATCGTTCCCGACAAGGTCAACGAGGTGGAAATCCGCCGATTCGAGATGCTGGTCCACAACCTTCAATCCTCCTTCGACACCTATGTCATCCAAGGAGGGTTTCGCTTCGGCGAACGAAAATTGAAACAGCTTCGCGGCTATTTTTCCTGCGTGTTCCATCTGTTGCAGATCATCGGCCGCCTGTTGCATTTCTACGAAAGGCATCTCCACGAGGCCGGGTACAAGAACATTTACAAAAAGGTGCAGGATCGGCTCTCGGAGCTGGTGGACCCGAAAATCCTGCTTGACCGCACCATCAACTACGGACTTTACTATGTCTGCCACTATTTGAACACCGGAAAAAAACTCGCAAAGGAAATTTTGAACGAAAATATCGAGCGCTCCTCGATACGGGTGGGAATTCCGGTAAAACGAGGTTTCCATTTGCGCCCGAGTCTTCTGGTGGCGAAAATCGTGCAAGAGTACGGCGGACAGGTGGAAATGTGCATCGACAGCGACCGTTTCGACGCCAGCAGCGTGCTCGATATCCAGTGGGCCGGGGGAAAGATCGCCAAAGAGGGAATCAAGGAGGTGGTGTTCATGGGAGACACGCGGGCTTTGCGGGACATACAAATACTGGCCGGCGTCAATTACGGCGAGGATACCATGGGCAAGGACATCCCTCTCCCAAAGGAATTGAGATACTTGAGGTCGTAGTTGTCCGACTCGCTCGCGAAAAATACGAAGCTATCGGAAAACCCGACAACCGCGTCGGCGATCCTCGTTGCCGCAGGGGCGGGCGTACGGATGAAAGGCCCCACTCGCAAACAATATCTTGAATTGCAAAACCGCCCCATCCTTTCCCATACTCTTTCCGTATTCGAAAATTGTGATCGGATCGGCCGAATTTATCTGGTCGTACCCGAGCACGACTTCGCCTATGTGCGAGAAAAAATCCTTTGCCATTTGCGGGGCGAAAAGGAAATCGTCCTGGTCGCAGGCGGCAAGGAGCGCCAGAATTCCGTATACAACGGAGTTCGGGCCGTCGATGTCCAAGAACTCTACGTGGTTGTCCACGACGGCGTCAGGCCGTTGATATCCTCAAGGGACATCGAACGATGCATAGACGGCGCCCGGCTTACCGGCGCGTGTATCCTCGGCCTTCCCGCCAAGGAAACCTTGAAGCGGGTAGAACGCGTAAACGGGGAATTTTTCATCGAGGGCACCATCGACCGCGAAGAGGTCTGGCACGCCCAGACGCCTCAGGCGTTTCGTCGGGATTTGCTGGAAAAGGCGCACGAACAGGCGAAATCGGAAGCGTGGCTCGGCACGGACGACGCGTCGCTTTTGGAACGCGCGGGCGTGAAAGTCCGAATCGTTCCGGGAACTCCCTCCAATATTAAGATCACGACCCCCGAAGACTTGATTCTTGCCGGAAATATTTTGTCGAGAGACGCCTGACCGATTCAATTACCTCCCGAGAACGGTCTGAAATTCCAAAGAACTATCGGACCCTGGAAATTAATGGTCGTATGAAACGGTTTAAAAACCTTTTTTTTAAATCCAGTCAGGCCAGTCTCCTAAAGGGTGTTTAAAAGGAGACCATGAATATCGTGAAAAAAACAACGGAATGTTTAAATAGAGGATTTCCCGGATGTTGTAACCTAAGGGCCTCGGAACGAAATAAAGAAACCAAGACTGCTCGCATTGTCGGCTTACGGCAAACGCGACGGCGTATTTACCTTGCTTCTCGGCCACAGGCTGTCGTTCCGTATTCCAGAGGCGTCTTCCGTCTTCGGCGGCAAAAGGAGAATTCCGTTCCTTCTCCGGGAAATCCAATCCTTGCCGGGACGGCTCGCGGTTTCCTTGACGAACGCG